>JBFJKO010000138.1:0-7889 GCA_041634935.1 Nocardioides sp. | reverse complement strand
CTCACCGGAGGCGATCCACGGGCCGACCGTCTTGTAGAACTCGCTCGCGAGGTCGTTGTGGTCGCTGACGATGAAGCCGCGCAGGGTGAGGCGCTTGGAGATCGCCATCATCAGGTTGCGCGGGCCGGGCGGCACCTCGGTGGCGTTGTAGGCCGAGATGGCACCGCAGAGCGCGAGCCGGCCGAAGTCGGCCATGTGGAAGATCGCGGCCTCGAGGTGCTCACCACCGACGTTGTCGAAGTAGACGTCGACGGGCGCGTGCTCGGCGAGCTGCTTGGCCACCGGACCGGCCTTGTAGTCGAAGGCGGCGTCGAAGCCGAGGTCGTCGGTCAGCCAGGACACCTTCTCGGCGGAGCCGGCGGAGCCGACGACCTTGCCCGCGCCGAGCTTGCGCGCGATCTGGCCGGCGATCGAGCCGACCGCTCCGGCCGCGCCGGAGACGAAGACGGTCTCGCCCTCCTTGAGGCCGGCGATGGCCTTCAGCCCCGCGTAGGCGGTGAGCCCGGGCATGCCGAGCGCGCCCAGGTAGGCCGAGGCAGGGGCGACGGAGGTGTCGATCGGACGGACCGAGCCGGCAGGCAGGACGGCGTGCTCACGCCAGCCGAGTCCGTGCATCACGTGGGTGCCGACCGGCACGCTCTCGGACGTCGACTCCTCGACGACGCCGACGGCGCCGCCGTCCAGCGGAGCATCGATCTGGAAGGGCGGCACGTAGGACTTCACGTCGTTCATCCGACCGCGCATGTAGGGGTCGACCGACAGGACGGTGTTGCGCACCAGCACCTGGTCGGCCTCCAGCGCAGGAAGCGTGGTCTCGACCGTGCGGAAGTTGTCGGGAACCGGAGTGCCGTGGGGGCGGGAGGCGAGGTGGATCTCGCGAGTCGTGGTCATTCGATCGATACTGCCAGGACGGCGCAGCGACCCCCCAAACGACGGACCCCCGGCTCCCACGAGGGGAGCCAGGGGTCCGCAGTGCTGCAGCAGGTCTCGCTCAGGGCGCGACGGCCAGGGCGAACTCGACCTGGCCGCTGTCGTCGACGGCGGCGTCGAGGATCTTGTCGTCGAGCACCTCCGCGGCGTTCTCGTCGAGGTAGAGCGTGGCTCCGGCCTGCTCGACGACCTGGTCGGCCGGCTCGCCGGAGTCGGCGGCCGCGATGGCGAACGACGACTGGTCGCCGTCGCTGGTGATGCGGAGTCCGGCGGTCTCGGGGAGACCGGGCTGCGTGGTGATCTCGCGGACGATCGTGCTGGCGTTCTCGGTGAGGGTGAGCATGGCTCGCCTTCCGGTTGAAGTTCAGGACTACTCCACCGTGTCCGACAAGGCCGGTTCGTTCAAGGTGAGCCTTCTCTCGGGCGTGTCGATGCCTCTGCCAGGGTGGTCGCCATGACTGCCACTGCGGACCTTCCGCCGCGCCAGGACGGACGCCGCTTCGTCGTCACGGGGGCCAACTCCGGGGTCGGCCTCGAGACCGCCCGCGCCCTCGCCGCCGCGGGGGCCGCCGTCGTCCTGGCCTGTCGCAGCGTCGAGCGCGGCACCGAGGCGGCGCGCACGCTGACCGGCGACGTGCAGGTCGCCGCCCTGGACCTCTCCGACCTGGCCTCGGTGCGCGCCTTCGCCGACCAGGTCGGCGAGATCGACGTGCTCGTCAACAACGCCGGCGTGATGGGCATGCCCTTCACACGCAGCGTCGACGGCATCGAGCTGCAGCTGGCCACCAACCACCTCGGCCACTTCGCCCTCACCAACCTCCTGCTCCCGCGCCTGACCGACCGGGTCGTGGTCGTGAGCTCGATCGCCCACCGCAAGGGCACGCTCGACCTCGACGACCTCGACTGGACGCGTCGCGGTTACTCCGGCTTCGCCGCCTACGCGCAGTCCAAGCTCGCCAACCTGCTCTTCCTCGCCGAGCTCCAGCGCCGCCTGACCGCGGCCGGCTCCACCCTGCGTGCGACGGGCGCCCACCCGGGCAGCACAGCCACCGGCATCACGGGCCACACGGGCAACCGGTGGGCGACCACGATCGGCGGATGGGGCCACGGCCTCGTCGGCATGACGCCGGCGCAGGGCGCGCTACCGACGCTGTACGCCGCGACCCGGGACGTGCCGGGCAACACCTACGTCGGACCCGACCGCCTCCGGGAGACACGGGGGAGGCCCACCGGCGTCGGCCGCAGCCGAGCCGCCCTGGACGCCGACCTGGCCCGAGAGCTGTGGACCCGCTCCGAGCAGCTCACCGGCGTCCGCTTCGGGCTCGACGCGCGCTGAGCAGAGCCTGCGCGACGCAGCTCAGGCGATGGTGACCGAGCTGATGCGCACCGTCGTCTTCGGCGTGCCGTCGCCGCCGCCGCCCTTGACGCCGGCCTTCGCGACCTTGGCGAGCACCTTCAGCCCGGCGGGAGCGATCGACCCGAAGACGGTGTACGACGGCGCGAGCGTCGTGTCGTCGTAGACCATGAAGAACTGCGAGCCGTTGGTGTTGGGGCCCGCGTTGGCCATCGCCAGGGTGCCCTTGCCGTAGGACTCGGTGCCCTCGAGCTCGTCGGCGAACGAGTAGCCGGGGCCACCCGCGCCGGTGGCGGTCGGGTCGCCGCACTGCAGCACGAAGATGCCGGACGTCGTCAGCCGGTGGCACGTGGTGCTCCCGAAGTACCCCTGCTCGGCGAGCGAGATGAACGAGTTCACCGTGCACGGGGCGCTCGAGGCGTCGAGCGTGATCGGGATGGTCCCGACGGAGGTCTTGATCCGGGCCTCGACCGTCTCGGTCTCGACCGGCTCCGACGGCGGCACCTCGGCCGTGCCCGAGCCGTCCGGGTTGTAGGTGCAGGTCGCCTCGGTCGCGGGGGACGTCGGCTGCGCGGGGTCGCCGGGCGTCGCGTCACCGATCTCGACGAACCCGAGGTCGACCTCCTGGGCCGGGGCGCCGTCGGTGCTGCCGTCGGCCGTGCCGCCCTCGGCGATGGTCCGCAGCACCTCGAGCCCGTCGGGGCTCACTTCGCCGAACACCGTGTAGGCCGCCGGCAGGGGAGAGTCGTCGTAGACGAGGAAGAACTGCGAGCCGTTGGTGTTGGGGCCCGCGTTGGCCATCGCCAGCGTGCCGGCCGGGTAAGTCTCGGAGCCGCTCAGCTCGTCGGCGTAGGAGTAGCCGGGCCCGCCCGCACCGGTGCCGCCCGGGTCACCGCACTGGAGCACGAAGATCCCGGCCGTCGTCAACCGGTGGCAGGGAGTCTCGTCGTAGTAGCCCTGGCTCGCCAGGGAGGTGAAGGAGTTGACCGTGCAGGGAGCGGACGCCGCGTCGAGCGTGAGGTCGATGTCGCCCTGGTTGGTCATCAGGGTCGCCTCGACGTCGCCGTCGTAGGCAGCGGTCTCGGCGGGGGCATCGACCTCGACCTCGGCGGCCTGGGCGTCGGCGTAGGAGCAGGGGGCGCCGTCCTCGGCGACCGGCTGAGCGGCGTGGGTCCGGCCCTCGCCGGCCGGGTCGGCGACGGCACCCCCATCGGTGTCGTCACCGCACGCAGCCACCGCGAGAACCAGGGAAAGTGTGGCCACGGCGCCGCTCAGTCGCTTCAACATGGCGCTGATCGTAGGGGAGCCGCCTGTGCCGCCCGCGCCCGGCCACACCCCGGCGGGGGCAGCCGCGCGAGTAAAGATTCGGCAATCGCGCCCCGATCCGGCGACAGAAGTGAGAGACTTCAACTACCCCCGCCAGTTCCAGGAGATCCCCCCATGATTCTTCGACTTGTTGCTCTGCGTACCCAGCTCAGCCTCACCTTCGGCCGCGACGCCCGTCGCCTCCGGCAGGTCGCCCGTACCCCCGGCACCGCCACCAACGACGACATCGAGCTGCTCCTGCGCGCCCACGGCGTGCCCGAGCGCCTCGTCTGGGACGCCGTCGACCGTCTCGCCGCCGGCCGCGTGACCGCACCGATCGCCTGGGCCTACGCGATGGAGTACGACGGCACCACGCTCGCCGAGATGCTCGTCTCGTCCAGCGACCGGTACCTCTCCGGCCTCTGAGGCATTTCACCGGGCCGTCCGAAAAACATCTCGGTACGGCCCCGTGGTCACCGAAGTTCCTTTACGTTGACGAGGTAGCACTCCACATCGTCGCGCCGTGAGGAACCAGCCTGTGACCACTCTGCCCTCGTCCCGCCGCTTCCTCGCCCTGACGGTCGGAGGTGCGACCGCCCTCGTGGGCCTGACCGTGCCTGCTCAGTCGGCGACCAGCGACCTGTCCCCGTCGACGGCGCCGACGCCGTCGCCCGGAGCCGTGTGGACGGCGACCGACGACCTCCTGCCCGCCGCCCGCAACGGCCTGCGCCGCCTGGTCAACCCGGAGGAGTACGCGGCCTACACCCTCGACCTGCCTGCGCTGTCGCAGCGCCTCGGGCGGGCGCCGTCGGAGTCGGCCGAGGACGCCGACCCGGTGCGCATCACGATCCCGGCCCCGTCCGGCGAGCTGATCGACTTCGAGGTCGTCGAGTCCCCGGTGCTGGAGGCCGGGCTCGCGGCTGCGCGCCCGGACATCGCGACCTACGCCGGGCGCAGCGTCAGCGGCCCGCCGGCCAGCATCCGGCTCGACACCACGCCGATGGGCTTCCACGCGTCCGTGCGCGGTGGCAGTGGCTCCTGGTACATCGACCCGGCCTACGTCGGCGCCGACCAGGGCGCCGGCGCGCCGTACCTGTCCTACGACTCGGCTGCCCTGCCGGAGCCGGAGCAGGGGCTCGTCGAGCCCGAGGCGATCGTCGCGGGGGACGAGGGGCTGCGGGTCAAGAAGAACGCGGATCAGGGTGTGCTCGAGGCGCAGGGCGACCCGGTGGTCGCCCGCACCTATCGGATCGCGTTCGCGACCGACCCGACGTACTCCGACTTCTACGCGCCCGACGCGACGACGACCGAGGAGTTCAACACGATCGTCACGGCCCAGAAGGCCACGATGATGAACCGCGTCAACCAGGTCTACGGCGACGACATGTCGCTGCGCATGCTGCTGGTCGACGAGACCGACAAGACGAACTTCAACACCACGGCCGACGCCTACGACCCGGGCGGTGCCTGCGGCGCGACGGCCTGCTACGTCGCCACCGACGTCGCCAACGGGTGCTCCGGCACCCTGCTCACCCGCAACAAGAACGTGCTGGGCCAGGTGATCGGCGCGGCCAACTACGACGTCGGCCACATCGGCCTCGGCCTCAACGGCGGCGGCCTGGCCTCGCTCGGTGTCGTCGGCCTCGCCAACAAGGCGCAGGGGTGCACCGGTCTGCCGATCCCCAGCGGTGACTTCTACGCCATCGACTACGTGGCCCACGAGATCGGTCACCAGATGGCCGGCAACCACACCTTCGACGGCGCCACGGGCAGCTGCAGCGCCACCAACCGCAACTCCGCCAACTCCGTCGAGCCCGGCTCGGGCTCCTCGGTGATGGCCTATGCCGGCATCTGCCAGACCGACAACCTGCAGCCCCACACCGACCCCTACTTCAGCCAGCGGTCGCAGACCGAGATCGGGACCCACGTCACGACCCTGCGCGGCAACCTCAACGAGGTCCAGTCGGTCTCGCTCGTCGACTTCGGCGGCACCGACTCCTTCGCCCTCGACTTCGGCAGCGGCCGCGTCACCGCCCCGATCACCAACGGGACCAACTACACGACGGCCGGCATCAAGGCCGCTGTCGAGGCTGCCCTCGGCGGAACCGTCACGGTGGGGGCCTACTTCGGCTCCGTCGCCTTCGACGGCGCCGGTTTCCAGATGACCTTCTCCGGCGCCAACGCGGGCCAGGACGTCACCAACCCCGGCGTCGACGTGCTCTCGCCGGCCGGGAGCTTCTCGGCCGTCGTCAACGACATCGTCAAGGGCGGCGCCCCGACCAACGGCGGCTTCGTCATCGACGAGATCGACCCCGACGGTGGCCCCGTCACCAACCGGGTGCCGTTGGTCACCGCCCCCGCAGACAAGACGATCCCGATGCGCACCCCCTTCGAGCTCACCGGCTCCGGCGTCGACCCCGAGGGCCGCGAGATGCTCTACCTCTGGGAGCAGAACGACCGCGGTGAGAACTTCGTCGGCAACGCACTGTCCAACCTCAACAAGATCTCCGGACCGCTCTTCCGGGTGTTCGGCTCCTACGCCGACGTGAGCGACGCCGACTCCTACCTCTACAACTCCCCGGGGCAGAACGCCGCCGGCACCAGCCCGACGCGGACCTTCCCCGACATCGAGCAGGTCATCGCGGGCCACACCAATGCCGCCACAGGCACCTGCCCCGCCCCCTCGTCGCCTCCGGGCTCCGACGGACTCCCGGACGGCCCCACGCTGGAGTGCTTCTCCGAGCTCCTGCCCTCGGCCTCCTACGTCGGCTACGACCTCGACAACGGCCTCAACTTCCGTCTCACCGCCCGCGACCTCGGCACCAAGGGGTACGACGGCGGCACGGCGTTCGACGACACCAAGCTGACCGTCGACCCGTCCGCGGGCCCCTTCCTGGTCAGCTCGCAGGCCACCGCGGCCACGGTCGCGGGGGGAACCCCCGGCACCGTCAGCTGGTCCGTCGCCGGCACCAACACCGCGAACCTGGCCACGCAGGTCAAGATCTCGTTCTCCACCGACGGCGGCCGCACCTACCCGATCACGCTCCTCGAGACCACCCCCAACGACGGCACCCAGGCCGTCACCTGGCCGGACGTCGCCACGACGCAGGGCCGCATCAAGGTCTCGGCAGTCGACAACTACTTCTTCGACCTCAACGACGCCGACCTGACCGTCACCTCGACGGCCACGCCGACGCCCACGCCGACGGTCACCCCGACGCCGACGCCGACGCCGACGCCCACCCCGACGGCCACGCCGACGCCGACGGACACGCCGACCCCGACCGTGACGCCGACCCCGACCGTGACGCCGACGCCCACCCCGACCGTCACCCCGACCCCGACGGTCACCCCGACCCCGACGGTCACGACCAGTCCGACCGCCACTCCCAGCCCGTCACCCACGCCGACCCCGGACGTGACCGCCCCCGACACGACGATCACCTCGGGCCCGGGTGCGGGGCGCTTCGTGCTCAACCGCTCCCTCACCTTCGGCTACGAGTCCTCCGAGGAGGAGTCGACGTTCGACTGCTCGGTCGGACGCCGCTCGGGTGAGTGCCCGGACACCGGGAGCATCACCCTGCGGGGGCTGGGCTCCGGCACCTACCTCTTCAGTGTCGCCGCCACCGACGCGGCCGGGAACTCCGACAGCACCCCGGCCACCCGGAAGTTCTCGGTGCCGGTCAACGACCGCCAGCTGAAGAACGTGAAGAAGGCCTGGGACCGCAAGAAGAGCCGCGGGTCCTACCGCGGTCGCTACTCGGAGGCGCGCTCGAAGGGCGCCACGCTCCGCTACCGCGTCAGCGACGCGACCTCGATGGCGCTCATCTACCGCCAGGGCAGGCGCTTCGGCAAGGTCGACGTCTACCTCGGCCGCACGCTGCTGCGCACGATCAACACCCGGGCCTCGACGGTCAAGCCGCGCCGGCTGAGTGCGATCGCGCGGTTCGACGAACCCACGAGCGGGATGGTGCGCATCAAGACCCGCAACGGCAAGCGGGTCCAGATCGAGGGGCTTGGCGTGCGCACCTCCGACGTCGTCTCGCGGAGTGCGGGCCGGCCGCTCCCGCCGCG
Source organism: Nocardioides sp. (assembly GCA_041634935.1). GTDB lineage: Bacteria > Actinomycetota > Actinomycetes > Propionibacteriales > Nocardioidaceae > Nocardioides. The sequence continues at coordinate 226 of JBFJKO010000138.1, read as the reverse complement.
GTTCGACACGCTCTGACGGGCCTGCCGACCGCCGGCCCGGTCAGGTCACGCCCGGCGTGACCTGACCGGCCAGCAGCTCGGGCCATTCCTCGATCTCGTCCGGGGTCGAGGCCACGACGAGCTCGCTGCCGCCCAGCAGGTCGTGGAGCTCCCGGGCCGTGCTGAGCGGGTGCGTCGGATCCTCGGTCCACGCCAGGAGCAGCGTCGGGACCGCGATCGCTGCGAT
>JBFJKO010000137.1:0-7909 GCA_041634935.1 Nocardioides sp. | reverse complement strand
CGGGCAGCCGACGCGGTGAGGTGGAATCAATTCTGCCGTTGCAGCTCGATGCGGCCAGGCTTCTGCTGCAAAAATCGGATTGCCGCTTCTGGCTTCTGAGGGCGCCGGAAATCGAAGCGAACTTTCTTCGGCGAGAGCTCGACCAGCTGCTGGGTCAGGCCGACCATGGCGATGTAGATGTGGCCCGAGCGCCCGATCCCGAACCCGTCGGGGAGGTCGGTCGGCTGCGAGGTCCACAGGGTGCTGATGCGACCCGGGCCCCCCTTGCGCAGCTTGAGCCGCAGCAGCTTGCCCCGGGTGGGGTCGGCGCTGCCGTCGGACGTCGTCTGGTGCGTGATCAGGAAGTCCCGCTGCTTCGGGCGGTAGACGATGCCGGTCGTGCCGAAGCTGTCGACACCCTCGATCTCGGGTCCGGTGAACCACGGCTCGACGGCGCCCGAGCGGAGCACGCGCCAGATGACGCCCTGCGCGTAGTCGGTGACGAAGAGGTTGCGCGGTCCCCACGTGGCGTAGTTGGGCACCGAGCCCTCCGGGAACGTCGCGACCTTCTCGAACTTCCCCGTACGGACGTCGAGGGTCATCACGCGGCGACGTGACGTCTCGAGCAGGACCAGGCGCCCGTCCCTGGTCTGGTTGGCGACCTGGACGCCGTGGGGGTCGTCGCGACGCTGGCCCGGGACGGTCCACGAGCGCAGCAGCGCGCCCCCGCGACCCCACTCGAAGACCCGCGAGCGCTGGCGGTCGCCGGCGACGTAGCTGGCGGCGTAGACGCGACCGTTGGTGTGCTTGTGGACGTACGCCGGGTAGCCGGGCGAGGGGACCAGCGAGAACACGCGGGTCTTCCACTTCTCGTCACCCGGCTTCGCCGTGGCCGTGGGGGAGGCGCTCGGGAGTGCGCCGAGCAGCGTGCCCGCGAGCAGCAGGGCCAGCAGTCGAGCCGTCACGCGCCTCATCGCAGCCGCTCCACGACCTCGACCGCGGCACGCTCGCCCGCGCGCACGGCGCCGTCCATGTAGCCGCTCCAGTAGGTGGAGGTCTCGGTGCCGGCCCAGTGGACGCGACGGAACGGACGTCGGATGGCGGGGCCGAACCGGGTGAAGGAACCGTCGGCCGCGTGGATCGCGGTCGGTCCGCCTCCCGTCCAGCGCTCCTTGGTCCAGTCCTGCTCGGTGTACTCGACCGGGTCGAGGGCCTGCTCGCCGAACATCGCGGCGAAGCCCTCGAGCACGGCCTGCTTGCGCTTGGCCTTGCCGATGCGGCCGTAGGTGCGCCAGGCGTCGCCGCCGACGAAGGCGAGCAGCACGCCGGGCTCGCCGTCGCGGGGGCTGTTGTCGAAGACGGTGCGTGCGGCTCCGGAGTCGTTGATGCCGAAGCCGTTGAGGCCGTCCTCGCGCCAGAACGGCGTCTTGTAGACGGCGTCGCACTTCATCAGCTTGCCCATGTCCTGGTGCTTGAGGAGGCGACGTCGCTGCTGCGGCAGGCGCGGGAACCAGTCGATGTCGAGGACCATCGGCGGGGGAGCGGCGACGATGACGCGCTTGGCCGTCACCACGCCCCGGCGGGTGTGGACCGTGACGCGACCGTCGCCCTGGACGATCTTGCGCACCGGCGCCCGCAGCGCGACGCTGTCGCCGAGCTGACGGGCCAGGCGCAGCGGGATCAGCTGGGAGCCGCCGATGAAGCGACGCTCCTGGGCGCCACCCTCGGTGTCGGAGTTGCGCGCGAAGGTGCCGACGTTGCGCTCGTTGCCCGAGCAGGCGACGTACCAGAGGACGAAGAGGAACGAGAGCTGGCGCGGGTCGGCGCCGAAGCCGGGCTGCGTCCAGTTCTCGATCAGGTTGGAGACGCCCTCGGGGTTGGCCACCGCGTTGGAGCGGATGAAGTCGCGCAGGGTCATCCGGTCCCACTCGCGGGCCCGCGGGTGCGACCACGGTGCGTCGACCGCGATCTCGGAGGCGTACTGGTCGATGAGGGTCAGCAGGATCCCGGCGTCGGCCAGGATCGTGGGGTCCGGCGGCACCGTGCCGGAGTACTCCAGGCGTCCGAGCGTCGAGGAGACGTAGACGGAGTTGCCGGTGTTGTACTCCTTGAACGTCGGGACGTGCAGCTCCTTGGCCAACCGACGGATGTGCGTCTGGGTGGGGCCGACGAAGGCGCCCCCGGCCTCGATCACGTCGCCACCCGTCTTGAGCCGGTGGTTGAGCACCCGTCCACCGACGCGGTCGCGGGCCTCGAGCACGAGCACGGAGAGGCCCTTCTCGGCGACGTCGCGGGCTGCGACGAGACCGGAGATGCCCGCGCCGACCACGACGACGTCGACCGCGCGAGGCAGCCTGCCCTGTCGGCCGACCTTGTCGTCGGCCCCCTCGCTGGCCCCCTCGCTGGCCAGAGCCTCGTCGACGGCGAAGGCGCCCAGGCCCGTCGCGGCGCCGGCTGCGGAGGCCGCCCCCAACAGTGCGCGGCGGGAGAGGTCGAGGGGGTGCGCGTGGGTCATCGCGGGGGCTCCTGAGCGACTCGGGGAGGTCTAACCTGAACCTGTGTCATGTTTCGGTTCCGTACCCTACACTCCGATCCATGTCAGGTGCATCACTTTCGCGCGCGGTGACCGATGTCCCCCCGGCCTCCCCGGACTCACTGGGCTCGCTGGGCCCGGCGGACCCGGCGGACCCGGCGAGCGGGCAGCCCCTCGGACGCCGGCTACCGGTCCAGGCGCGCAGTCGCAAGAAGGTCGAGGCGTTGCTCGACGCCGCCGAGCGCCTCGTCGTCGAGCGCGGGGTCGAGGCGGTGACCACGCGCGACATCGCCGACGACGCCGGCGTGCCGGTGGCGTCGCTCTACCAGTACTTCGCCGACAAGGAGGCCGTCTTCCTGGCCCTGGCCGAGCGTCACATGGCCGAGATGGACGAGCAGACGCTGGTTGATCTCGCCGAGGCCCGGGCGCGCGGACCGTTGAGCGTCGGCGCGCTCGTCGAGACGAGCATGCGTGCCTTCGTGAAGGTCTACCTGCGCCGTCCCGCCTTCGTGGAGATCTACCTGCGCGGGCGCACCAATCCCGCCGTGCACGCCTACGGCCGCGACCACAACCGCCGGATCGCGGCGACCCTCCACGAGGTCGCCATCGACGAGGGCCTTGCCGGGCCCGACCTCCCCGAGGTCGCCGCCGTGCTCGCGGTCGAGCTCGGCGACCGGGTCTTCCAGCTCGCGTTCGAGCGCGCGGAGCAGGGCGACGAGGCGGTCATCGAGGAGGGCATCGCGCTGCTCACCTCCTACCTCGAGCGCTACAGCACCACCCCGGGACACCCCGCATGAGCCACCGGGTCGCCGTGGCTGCTGCAGCGCGACGCCTGGCCGACGAGGGACTGCTGGTCGGCACAGCCGGCAACGTCAGCGTGCGGGTCGGCGACCTCGTCGCCGTCACCGGCTCCGGGGTCACCCTCGCCGAGACCGACGTCTCCGAGATCGTCGTGGTCCGCCTCGATGGGTCGTACGTCGAGGGCTCCCTGCCGCCGACCTCCGAGCTCGACCTGCACCTCGGCGTCTACGCCGACCGCCCCGAGGTGGGCGCGGTCGTGCACACCCACGCGCCGTACTCGACCGCCGTGGCCTGCGTGCTCGACGAGCTGCCGGTGCTGCACTATCAGCACCTGCTGCTGGGCGGAGCGACCCGCGTCGCGCCGTACGCCACGTTCGGTTCGTCCGACCTCGCCGTGCACGTGCGGGCCGCGCTGGTCGACCGGCAGGCGGCGCTGATGGCCTCGCACGGTTCCGTGGCGGTCGGGACGACGCTGCACGCGGCGGTCGACCACGCCGTGCTGCTCGAGTGGCTCTGCGCGCTGCACCACCGCGCCAGTGCGCTCGGTGAGCTGCGGCCCCTCACCGAGGCTCAGCAGGCCGACGTCGTCTCGGCGGCCCTCGCGCGCGGCTACGGCACGCCCACCACGCCCACCACCGAGCAGCAGGAGGAGCAGTCATGAAGGTCGCGTGCGTCGGGGTCCACGTCCTCGACACCCACGTCGTGGGGATCGAGTCGCTCCCCGAGGGGTCGGCCGGACAGCTGGTCGAGACGATCCGGCTCTCACCGGCCGGCACGGCCGGTGGCACGGCGGTGGTCCTCGCCCGGCTCGGCGCCGAGGTGGCGTCGTACGGCGCCGTGGGCACCGATCCGCTCGGTGACGTGCTGCTCGCGCTGCTCGCCCGCGAGGGGGTCGCCACCGAGGGCCTCGTGCGGCTGCCCGCGCACCAGACCTCGGCGTCGGTGCTGCCGGTGCGTCCCAACGGCGACCGTCCTGCCTGGCACTGCATCGGCGCGAACGGCGCCTTCACCCTCGACCACCTCGACCGCGAGGCCCTGCGCGGTCGCGACCACCTGCACCTCGGCGGCCCGGAGTTCCTCGGCGGCCCGGCAGCGGGTGAGCTGCTCGGCTGGGCCCGGGACGCCGGGCTGACGACGTCGGTCGACGTGCTGGCCCCGGGCGGCCCCGACCTGCTCGCGTGGATCGCCGACGCGCTCCCGCACACCGACCACCTGCTGCCCAACGACGAGCAGGTGCGTGGGTTCACCGGGGAGGACGACCTCCTCGTCGGGGCCCGGACGCTCGTCGCGGCCGGGGCCGGCTGCGTCGCGGTGACCCGCGGGGCCGACGGCGCGCTCGTGGTGACCGCCGACGACGTGATCGAGGTGCCGGCGTACCCCGTCCCCGAGGGGGAGCTCGTCGACACCACCGGGTGCGGCGACGCGTTCTCGGCCGGCTTCCTGCGGGGTCGCGCGCTCGGTCACGACCTGCGACGGGCGGCCCTGCTCGGGTGCGCCACGGCCGGGCAGGTGGCGCGCGGCCTCGGGAGCGACGCAGGCAGCTACACGCTCGCCGACGTCACCACGATCGTCGGGTGAGCCGACCGGTCGGGTCGGCGGTCACTCCTCGCCGGGGTCGACTTCGGGAGCGAACGTCAGGATCGGCGAGCCCTTGCGCACCGGACGGCTGAGCCGGTCGCGCTGGTAGGTCAGGAGCAGCTCGCGGATCTCGGGCGCCGCCGCCCTGAGCAGGAGGTTGGTGGCCTGCCGGCGCTCGGGCTGGTCGACGTCGGACTCGTCGAGGACGGCGGCGGCGTCGAGGAGCAGCTCGGCGGCGTACTCGCTGACGTCGCGGGTGTCGAGCTGCTCGAGCAGCCGCTCGAGGGTCGGGTCGACCTGGGCGCGCCCGCGGGCGCGAGCCTCGTCAACGGCGTCCTCGATGGCGGCCAGGCACTGCGGGACCAGCGGCAGCATCGCGGCTGTCACCGGCAGCCTCAGCATCGCCGGCCCCTGGTCGGGGAAGAAGGGCTGGGCGGTCCAGCCCCGGTGGTGCAGCGCGTCGGCGAGCACGAACGCGTCGCAGGTGGCGTCGGTGCGCAGCACCAACGTCGTGGCATCGGGGCGCGCCGCCAGACTGACGCCTCGGACGTCGAGGAGTCCGTCCGCGAGCGCCGCGGTGGCGTCGAGCGCATCGAGGGCCAGTCGGGCCAGCCGCAGGTGACCCACCTCGCGGACCGTCTCGGTGAGCCCGCTGACGGCACGGCTGGGCGCGCTCCAGGCCACGCCGGACTCGAGCGGCCCGCGCGGGGCCAGGCTGGCGGCGTGCAGGGCCCGTCGGTCGGCGGGGTCGCGGTGGACCACCATCGACACGTCGGCGTCCGTGCCCCGGTCGGGGCCCACGTCGAGGGTGATCGAGGAGACACCCGGCACGGAGAAGTCCCAGGGCAGACGCACCCGACCCGCGAGATCGGCGTAGGCGAGGACCCAGCCGCCTCGGGAGGCGTCGACGTGCAGGGGGACGGCGTGCGCGGCGCTCGCCGCCGCGATCCAGGCCACGGGGTCGACCCGGCCGTGGGTGTAGGAGGGTGCCGAGGCGATCACCAGGACCGTGTCGTCGCGGATGAGTTCGGTCATCGGACCGACCTGCACCGACCCGTCGAGCGAGACCGGCGCGACGAAGACCCTCACCCCGACGGCCGCAGCCGCCGTGAACCAGGCCGGGTGGGCCGATTGGGGCAGCACGAGCGAGGGGCGCCGCACGTGGGGGCGGGCGTCGCGCGCCGCACGCAGGATCGCCGACGCCGACTCGTCGAGACCGCCCGAGAGCGTGCCGACCGCGGAGTCGGGCGCCTGGAGCAGGTCGCAGACGAACCCGACCAGCTCGTTCTCCGCCTCCAGCCTGCTCCTCGGGGCGGGCGCGCCGCGGGTGCTGCCGAGCGTGGCCCGGTGGGCGAGGCGACCGTCGTCGGGCCCCACGTCGACCACAGAGGTCAAGTGTGGTGCCCCGGGCGCCCCGGCCTCCTCGCTCGACGTCGTCATCGGGCGCAGTGGGGCCGTGGCCATCGTCATGGGGGTCCTCGGGGGGAAGTGAGTGGAGAGAGCGAGCAGAGTTGTGGGGGGCGCTCGATTGCTGCGTCGTGCTGCGGTCATCTTACAGCGAATTGCCGGTCTTTGACGGCAACGACGGGGCCGGGTCGCCCGGCCCGAAAATGACTGGGCGCGGGTGCTGATCGGCCCCCACCCACATTGCGCTGGGCGGAGCTACTAGCGCGCCAGGGAGCGTGAGGCCGTCGAGCGGTGTGTGCGCCGTCCGGTCCCGATCGAGCTCTCGTCGGCGCCCGGGCCGGGCCCGGCGTCGGCCGCGCCGTCGTTCGCGTCGTCGTTCGCGTCGTCGTCCGAGGTGGACCACTGCGATATCCACTCGTCGAGCACGGCCCACGTGGTGTGGCGGGCCGCGCGACCGGTCAGCATGCCGAGGTGGCCGCCCGGCACGATCTCGAAGCGCACCTCCTGAGAGCCGGTCAGCAGCGGTACGACGGCGCGCACCGCCGGGACCGGGGCGATGCCGTCGCCGGCACCGCCGAAGACGAGCACCGGGGCGGTGATGTCGGCGAGCCGGATGGTGCGGTCGCCGGTCTCGAAGGTGCCGTCGACCAGCCCGTTCTCCTTCACGAAGCGGTGGTAGAGCTGCCCGAAGGAGCGGCCGGGGTAGGCGATCATGTTGTCGGTGAACCGGTCGACCGCCTCGATCTGGGCGAGGAAGTCGGGGTCGTCGAGGTGGGTGGCGATCGCGACCGGCTTGGTGACCAGCTTCTGCACCGAGGAGAGCTGGAAGGCCCACTTGACCAGCGGCCGCGGGGCGCCGCCGAGCGCCTGGTAGGCGCGGGTGATCGCGCCTCGGCCGGAGCCGAGGTTGAGCAGCGGGCGCAACGGGGCGACGAGGGGCACGAGGCTGACGTCGAAGGGGGAGCCGACGATGCTCAGCGACGCGATCGGCAGGTCGGTGTCGTCGGCGGCGGCGAGCAGGGAGAAGATCCCGCCCAGGCTCCAGCCGACGACGTGCACGGGCCGGCCGCCGGCGTGGGCCGAGACCTCGCGGATCGCGGTCGGCAGGACCTCCTCGATCCAGTGCTCCATGCCGAGGTTGCGGTCGCGGAACGAGACCTGGCCGTACTCCACCAGGTAGGTCGGGCGGCCCTCCCCGACGAGGTGCTCCACCAGCGAGCAGCCGCGGCGCAGGTCGAAGCAGAGGGCCGGGGCGGCCAGGGGAGTCACCAGCAGGACCGGGTCGCCCTGCTCGAGCACCTTGGCGGCGGGGCGGTAGTGGTAGACCTCGCGCAGGGTGCCGTCGTCGATGAGGGTGCGCGGCATCGGGCGGAGGTCGGCGAGGCCGCCGTAGAACACCTTGTGTGCCACGTTGCTGGCGGCGGAGACCACCTGGTCGGGTTTCGGGATCAGGTCCACAGGCGCAAGTTACCCCGATCCGCACCGGTTCGGGACACCCTCCCGTCGCTCGACTGCCGTGGGTGGCCCGGTGGGCGGTGCCGTGGCCACCGTTGGGGGGGGGGGGATGGTGGCTGGGGCACCGCCGGCGCCGGGGTGGCCCGGTGGGCGGTG
>JBFJKO010000136.1:0-7921 GCA_041634935.1 Nocardioides sp. | reverse complement strand
CGGAAGTGTTGTCGTTTGGTCCCAAGCGACAACACTTCCGCGAGCGCGTCGGGTCGAGTCACCGTCCGGAGACAGGCCGGTTCTCGTAGTACGTCGAGAGCACGATCTCGGTCCGCGTGGCGACGTTGGCCGCCGCGCGGATCCGGGCGAGCAGCTCCTCGAGGTCCGAGGGCCGGCAGACCCGCACCTTGAGCAGGTAGGAGTCCTCACCGGCCACCGACCAGCACGACTCGATCTCGGCGATCGTGCTGAGTCGGTCCGGTGAGTCGTCGGGCTGCGACGGGTCGATCGGACGGATCGAGATGAAGGCGGTCAGCGGGATCCCCATCGCCTCGTGGTTGACGACCGCCGCGTAGCCGAGGATCAGGTCACGCTGCTCGAGGCGCTTGACCCTCTGGTGCACTGCCGAGGTCGACAGGCCGGTCGCCTTCCCGAGGTCGGTGAACGACATCCGCCCGTCCGCCGCGAGCAGCTCGAGGATCCGCCGGTCGGTGGCTTCGAGCTCGATGGAGGTCACGGCGCCAGCGTATGGGCAAAGTGCGTCTGTGCCGCAGATTGTTTCGGGACCTGGGCACCGCGCCGCAACAGGTGCGCCGTGGCAGGATGCCGCCGTGACCGAACCCGGACGTCTGATGCTGCTCGACACCGCCTCGATGTACTTCCGTGCCTTCTACGGCGTGCCGGAGTACTCCGCCCCTGACGGCACCAACGTCAACGCCGTGCGCGGGCTGTTGGGCTACATCGCCCGACTGGTCGAGGAGTACCAGCCCAGCGACCTCGTCTGCTGCTGGGACAACGACTGGCGCCCGCAGTGGCGCGTCGACCTGATCCCGTCCTACAAGGCGCACCGCGTCGTCGAGGAGGTCGCGTCCGCCCCCGACGTCGAGGAGGTCCCCGACCCGCTCGAGGCGCAGCTGCCGATCATCCTCGAGTCGCTCGAGGCGTTCGGGATCCGCGTGATCGGCGCCGACGGCTACGAGGCCGACGACGTCATCGGCACCCTGGCGACCGACGCCGGGCAACCGGTCGACGTCGTCACCGGCGACCGCGACCTCTTCCAGCTCGTCGACGACCAGGCCGACGTCCGTGTGCTCTACATCGGCAAGGGCGTCGGGCGCCACGAACGGGTCACGGAGGAGTGGATCGTCGACAAGTACGCCGTGACCCCCGCGCAGTACGCCGACTTCGCCGCCATGCGCGGCGACGCCTCCGATGGCCTGCCCGGCGTGGCCGGCGTGGGTGAGAAGACCGCCGCCACCCTCCTGCAACGCTTCGGCGACCTCGACGGCATCATCGCCGCGGCCGCCGACCCCGAGGCGGAGATGGCGCCGGGCCCGCGCACCAAGATCAAGGCCTCGCTCGACTACCTGGCCGTGGCGCCCGCGGTCTGCGAGGTCGCCCGCGACATCGAGCTCGACCGCTCCGACCTCACGCTCCCCCGCGTCCCCGCCGACCCCGACCGCGTCCTCGCGCTCGCCGAGCAGTGGGGCCTCGAGTCCCCCGCCGAGCGCCTCGTCAAGGTGCTGTCGTCGCGCTGAACTGTTGTCGTTTGGTCCCAAACGACAGCTTTTCGGGCTGGAACGTTGTCGTTTGGTCCCAGACGACAACTCCCCCGACCGCGAGCCGCGCCTACTCAGCCAGCCCCGAGTAGGCCACGACACCACGCCTCATCGCCCGGACGGCGTCGCGGGCGGTGGCGCGCAGCGGCGTGTCGCCCGCGGCGTCGGCGACCTGGCCCGCGAGGTCGAGCAATTGCTTCATGCGCCGCACGAAGTCGCCCGCCGACATGTCGGAGTCGCCGATCAGGTCGTCGAGGTCGTCGCCCTCGGCCCAGCGGTAGGCGATCCACGACATCCCCACGTCAGGCGGTCGAAGGAAGTCGAGACGGTGCTCGCGCTCGAGAGCGTCGAGGTCGGCCCACAGCCGCTGGGTCTGGTCGAGCACCTGCTTGACACCGTTGCCCGGCACCCGCGGGGCGCGGACGTCGTCGGCCCGCCGGGCCTCGTAGACCAGCGCCGAGAGCGCCGAGGCCAGTCCGGCCGGGGACAGGTCGTCCCAGAGCCCGTGCCGCAGCGCCTCGGCCGCCAGCAGGTCGACGTCGGAGTAGAGGCGCATCAACCGCTGGCCGCGTTCGGTGACCTGGTCGCCGTCGAGGTACTCCAGCGCCGTGAGCACGTCACACACCCGGTCGAACTGCCGCGCGACCGTGTTGGTGCGCTGCTCGATGCGGCGCCGCAGCGTGGCCGCATCGCGGTCGAGCTTGAAGTAGCGCTCGCTCCAGCGGGCGTGGTCCTCGCGATCCGAGCACCCGTGGCACGGGTGCGCGCGCTGCTGCTCGCGCAGCGCGGCGATCTCCTCCTCGGCCTGGCTCGACAGCCCGACCGAGCCACCCGCGCTGCGGGTCGGCGGCGGCGTGAGGTTGTGGGTGCGGTCGCGCAGCGCCGAGGCCAGGTCGCGGCGCATCTGCGGGTTGCGGCCGTTGAAGCTCTTCGGCACCTTCATCCGCGTGATCGCCGCCACCGGCGTCGGGAAGTCCATCATCGCCAGTCGGCGGGCCTGCCGCTCGGCGGTGACGACGTACGGGCGTGGTCCGCCGTCGTCGGGCTCCGACCAGCCGGGATCGATCACGACGGCGTACCCGGAGAACTTGCCGGCCGGCACCATGATCACGTCGCCGGGCTTGAGCGCCTTGAGCGAGGCGGCGGCCTCGTCGCGTCGGTCGGTACGACGCGCTCGGCTCGCGGACTTCTCGACCTCGCTGATGCGCCGCCGGATGCCGGCGTACTCCATGAAGTCACCCAGATGGCACTGCGCCGCCTCGGCGTAGCCGGCCAGCGCGTCGTCGCTCTTCGTGAGCTGGCGCGCCAGCCCGACGACGGCCTTGTCGGCCTGGAACTGCGCGAAGGACTGCTCGAGCAGCTCGCGCGAACGGGCCCGACCGAACTGGTGCACCAAGTTGACCGCCATGTTGTACGACGGCCGGAACGACGAGCGCAGCGGATAGGTGCGGGTGGAGGCGAGGCCCGCCAGCTCGCGCGGGTTCATCCCCGGCTGCCACAGCACGACGCCGTGGCCCTCGACGTCGAGGCCTCGCCGTCCGGCGCGTCCGGTCAGCTGGGTGTACTCCCCCGGGGTGATGTCGGCGTGCGTCTCGCCGTTCCACTTCGACAGCTTCTCGATCACCACCGTGCGCGCCGGCATGTTGATGCCGAGCGCCAGCGTCTCGGTCGCGAAGACCACCTTGCAGAGCCCGCGCAGGTACAGCTCCTCCACGACCTGCTTGAACGCCGGCAGCATGCCTGCGTGGTGGGCGGCGAGGCCGCGGCTGAGCCCGTCGAGGAAGTCGTGGTAGCCGAGCACGTGCAGGTCGTCGGGCGGCAGGTCGCGGCAGGCCGACTCCACGAAGCCGCGGATCTCGTCGCGCTCCTCGGCGGTGGTCAGCCGGATGCCCGCGTTGAGGCACTGCGTCACGGCAGCGTCGCAGGCCGCGCGACTGAAGATGAACACGATGGCGGGCAGCAGCTTCTCGTGGTCGAGCCGCTCGATGACGTCGGCGCGGCCGGGGATCCACACGCGCCGCCCGTTGCCGACCTGCTTGCCGCCGGGGCCGCCCCCGCGCTGTGCCCCGCGTTGGCTGCCCCGCTGGCCCTTGGGCGAGCGACGGTCCTTGATGCGGGTCGCCGCCCAGTCGTCGCGGGCGATCTTCATCAGCTCGTCGTTGACCGGGGCTCCCTCCTTGACGAAGCCCGCGGCCGCGTCGACGTCGGAGGAGGCGAAGAGGTCGAGCAGCCGTCGTCCGACCATCACGTGCTGGTAGAGCGGGACCGGACGACGCTCCTCGACGATCGTGGTCGTCTCGCCGCGCACCGTCTCGAGCCACTCGCCGAACTCCTCGGCGTTCGACACCGTGGCCGAGAGCGAGACGAGGGTCACCGACTCCGGCAGGTGGATGATGACCTCCTCCCACACCGCGCCACGGGCCCGGTCGGCGAGGTAGTGGACCTCGTCCATCACCACGAAGCCGAGGCCGAGCAGCGTGCGCGACCCGGCGTAGAGCATGTTGCGCAGCACCTCGGTGGTCATCACCACGATCGGGGCCTCGCCGTTCACCGAGTTGTCACCGGTCAGCAGTCCCACCTGGTCGGCGCCGTAGCGGTCGACGAGGTCGGCGTACTTCTGGTTGGACAGCGCCTTGATCGGGGTCGTGTAGAACGCCTTGCGCCCGGTCTCGAGGGCGAGGTGGATGGCGAACTCGCCGACGATCGTCTTGCCGGACCCGGTGGGCGCAGCGACCAGGACGCCGCGGCCGTCCTCGATGTCCTTGCAGGCGCGCACCTGGAAGTCGTCGAGGGTGAAGTCGTAGAGCCCCGCGAACCCGGCGAAGACCGGGTGGGCCTGCCGGGCGCGGGAGGCGGCGTACCGCTCGGCCGGACTGGCCACGTCGGGATCGAGGGAGTCGTTGCGGCCGGGCATGTCACGAGCCTAGTGGGGCCCGGCTGGCCACCGGGGTGAGGATCAGCCGCCGAGTCGCAGGTGGACGGCGAACGACGACGGCGAGGCGCCGAGCGCCTTGGCGAGCCGGCTGATCGCGTCCATGGCGAGGTCGGCGGTGAACGACGTCCCCGGCACCAGCAGGGTCAGCCGGTCGTCGTACGACATCAGGTGCACCTGACCGTGGCGCCAGGCCTGGTGCACCAGCAGCCTCACCGCCTCCGACGCGACCGGGGCCGGGTAGGCCTGGTCGACGGCGAGCAGGTCGCAGGCGACAAGGCTGTCGTCACAGGCCTCGAGGACCCCGCGCACGAGGTGACCTCCGGCCAGGGCGTCGGTGCTGCTCCAGGTGACGGGTCCCGAACCGAGCACCTCGGGGAGGTCGAACGGGTCGACGGCGGTGGGCTCGCTCACAGGGGCGAGGCCACGTCGGGATCGAGGTCGGCGAAGCCACGGCGCTTGGCGCGGCGACGGTCGTTGAAGCGACAGATCACCTCCGAGATGCCGAAGAGCAGCACCATCGGCACGGCCATCAGGGTCATCGTGAACGGGTCGGCGGACGGTGTCGCGACGGCGGCGAAGATGAAGACGCCGATCACGATCCAGGGCCGGTAGGCGCCCAGCGCCTTGCCCGAGACCATCCCGGCGAGGTTGAGCAGGATGACGAACAGCGGGATCTCGAAGGCGATCCCGAAGACCAGCAGGGTGCGGCTGAAGAAGCTCAGGTAGTCGTCGAAGTCGACGAGGTTGGTCAGCCCCTCGGGGTTGAAGCCGATCAGGATCTCCAGGCCCTTGGGCAGCGTGACGTAGCCCAGGAAGACCCCGGCAAGGAACAGGGGGCCGGCGATCGCGGCGAAGAGCCGCGTCCACTTGCGCTCGCGCGCGTGCAGCCCGGGCATGATGAACGCCCAGATCTGGTAGAGCCACAGCGGGCTGGTGAGCACGATCGAGGCGAACGCGGTGAGCTTGAAATAGATCAGCAGCCCCGCGCCGGGACCGTTGCTGGTGAGCAGGTTGGAGTCGTCGGGAAGGCTCAATTGCGCCGTGGTGATCGGGCCGTAGACGAGGTCGTAGACCTCCTGGAAGAAGATCAGCGACAGCAGCGCGCCGGCGATGATGATCAGCGCGACCTTCAGGACGCGGGCGCGCAGCTCACGGAGGTGGTCGGACAGGGCCATCCGGCCGTCGGCCCCGACGGGGTGCACGGGACGGCCCGAGAACACGTTGGCGACGCCGGAGATGGACATGGCTGTGTGGTGGCGGTGGTGGTGGTGAAGGTGAGCCGGGCGCGCCTGCTCAGCTGTTGTTCTTGTCGGCCGGGGTGTCCGGGGTGACCGGGGTCTCCTCGGTCATGGACGTCGGCAGCTCCATGTCGTCGTCCTTGTCGTCGTCGTCGCGCAGGCCCTTGGTCTCGGCCTTGAAGATGCGCAGCGCCTGACCGGTCCCGCGAGCCAGGTCGGGGAGCTTGGCAGCACCGAAGACGAGAATCACGATCGCCAGGATGACGATCCACTCTGCGCCCTGGGGCATTCCGATCATCGGGTTCAACATGGGGCCCTCATCCGTTGGTGGTGTCCGTGCAGGTCATGGGAGACGTACGTCTCGATCTTACGCGCTGGTCGTGGCGTAGAGCGCGAGTGCGTCCTGAGCAGCGGCCTCGAAGTCCGCGTTGAAGTCTGCGGGTGCGACCACAGAGGCATTCGGAGCCAACCGCAGGAGCAGTTTGGTCAGCCAGCGATGATCTGCCACGAGGAGGTCGACCTCGACGTGCTCACCGCTCGGGCGGACCGCCTCGACGGGGTAGTACTCGATGATCCACTGGGCGTGCGGCGCGAGGCGCAGCGTCACCAGGGTCGTGGTGTCGTCGTCGCCGGCGAAGATCCCGTCGCTCAGGTCGCGCGGTGCCTCCGGCTCGCTCGTCACCGGGGTCTCGAGCACGGTGGCCGAGGAGACCCGGTCGAGGCGGAACAGCCGGGGCGCCTCGGCGGAGTGGCACCAGGCGTCGAGGTAGGTGAACCCGTGGTGCCGGGTCACGCCGCGGGGGTCGACCACACGGTGTGACTGCTCGTCGCGGGTCGGGACGTAGTAGTCGAGCTCGACCTGCACCTGGCGTTCGGCGGCCTCGCGCAGCCGTCCCTCCAGGACGGCGAGCTCGGCGTCGCGACCGGGCTCGTCGAGGGCGGCGTCGAGCGGCACCTCCGGCGGCCCGTCGGCCGCGGCGCTCTCCAGCTTGGCGAGGACCCGGTCGACGATCTCGACCGTCGCCGCCTCCGCGCCCGCACGCAGGGCTCGCAGCGCCACGATCATCGCCGAGGCCTCGGTCGGGCTCAGTCGCATCGGGCGTCCGAGGTAGTCGGCGTTGCTGACCCGGATCACGCCGTCGTGACGGACCTCGCCGTCCTCGCTCTCGAGGGCGTCGACGTTGACGTCGATCAGGTCGTCGGGGAAGCCACCGGGCATCCCGCACATGAAGAGCACCTTGAGGTCCTTGAGCACCTGCTCGGGGCTCACCCCCAGCGCCTGCGCGGCGTCGACCAGACGCACTCCCCCGTGGGCGTGCAGGTAGGGCACCAGCGTCAGCAGCCGGGCGACCTGGTCCTTGGCGCCGCTCGACGTGCTCATGCGACCACGGCGACGAGCCGGGCGACCACGGCGTCACGGAGCGCGGCGGGCTCCTCGACGTACACGGCGTCGCCGTAGCCGAGCACCTCGTCCTCGAGCCCGACATTGCTGCGGGTGAGCACCAACCGGTCCCAGGACGTGCGGTCGTCGGGGCCGGTCACCCCGGTCTCGACGCTGTCGGCCATCGCGCGCAACGGAAGTCCCGAGCCGGCTCGCACGAGCAGGACGGCCCGCTCGGTGCTGGGGGCGGGGGCCAGGCGGCGCGTCGTGGCGGAGATGTCGAGGCCCTCGGGGATCTCGTAGGCGCCCGGCTTGCCGGTCAGCCGGGCCTCGCCCTGCACACGGGAGAGCCGGAAGACCCGCTCGGCACCGCGATCGGTGTCGAAGCCGAGGACGTACCAGCGCCCCGCGTAGCGGGTCACTCCCCACGGGTGCACGTGGCGCGTGGTCGGCGCGGTCGCGCCGGAGCGCCAGTAGTCGAACTCCACGGCGCTGCGCTCGGTGAGGGCCCGCAGGAACGCGTCGAAGGCAGGCTCGTCGGCGACCAGGCGCGGCTGGGCGATGTCGAGGGCACTCAGGTCGACGTCGACCCCGGCGGCGGTCAGCTTGCGGACGGCGTCGCTGGTCGCGCTCGCGAGCCGCTGGTGCTCCCACACCCGGGTGGCGAGGCCGACCACGGCCGCTTCGTCGGGAGCGAGGTCGATGTCGGGCAGTGCGAAGCGGTCGGGACGGATGCGGTAGCCGGGCTCGTCGTCGAAGTAGGCGTCCATCTGCCCGACCTCGACCGGCACCCCCAGGCTGCGCAGCT
>JBFJKO010000135.1:0-7929 GCA_041634935.1 Nocardioides sp. | reverse complement strand
GACGACCACTTCGTCATCGCACGCGCGACGGGGCGTCGGGGGCGTACGGTGCACCCATGCGTGCGCTCGGGCCGTGGATCGCTGGACTCGTCGTACTGCTCGCGCTCTTCCCGGCGATCTGCGGGTCGAGCGAGGACGGTCCGACGACGTGCCAGAGCGCTGTGCTGCTCCCGCTGCCGTGGGGTGAGAGCGCAGACACCTGGGGGTTCGTCGTGGCGTTCGGTGGAGCGGTCCTGGCCTACGTCGCCGTACGACTACTCCTGGGCCCGGGTCGCGGCACGGAGCACCCCGGAGCACGCCGAGCTGGCACGCACTAGCCTGGCGCCGTGCTGCTCACCTTCGACACGTCGTCCCCGTCCGTGAGTGTCGCGCTGCTCGGCGGCGCCGAGGGGTCCGCCGGCGACGAGGTGCTCGTCGAGCTCACCTCCGAGCAGGAGATGCGCCACGGCGAGCAGCTCGCGCCCCTGATCGAGCAGGCGCTCGAGCAGGCGGGCGCGTCACGTCTCGACCTCACCGCCATCGGCGTCGGCGTCGGCCCCGGGCCGTTCACCGGCCTGCGGGTCGGCCTGGTCACCGCACGCACGCTCGGGGCCGTCCTCGACATCCCCGTGTACGGCGTGTGCTCGCTCGACGCGCTCGCCGTCCAGGCGGTCGCCGGCGGCCACCTGCAGGAGCCCTTCGTCGTGGCCACCGACGCGCGTCGCAAGGAGGTCTACCTCGCCTCCTACGACGCCACCGCGACCCGGCTCTCCGGTCCCGCCGTCGACAAGCCCGAGAGCGTGGCCACCGACCTGCCCGTCGTGGGGGAGGGGGCGGTGCTCTACCCCGACCACTTCAGCCGTCCGGTCGGTCCGCTGCGCGCCTCGGCCGGGTGGCTGGGCCGGGCCATCGTCCACGAGGCCGCCGAGCTGCTCGACCCCGAGCCGCTCTACCTGCGCCGTCCCGACGCCGAGGTCCCGGGCACGCCCAAGAAGGTCTCGTGACGCGTGGGGCCCCCGCGCTCGTCCGCGCGGCCGTCCCCGACGACGCCACGGCCATCGCCGACCTGGAGGTCGAGAACCTCGGCGCCGACGCCTGGTCGGCCGGCCTGGTCGAGCAGGGGGTGTCGGGCGAGCTGCCCACCGTGCAGTACGTCGTCGCCGAGGTCGCCGGCTCCGTCGTCGGCTACGCCGCCGCGAGCATCGTGGCCGACATCGCCGAGCTGCAACGGATCGCCGTCGCGCAGGCCCGACGTCGCACCGGCCTGGCGGCCGCGCTGCTCGACGCCGTCGTGGCGGCGGCCAAGGCCCAGCGCGCCGACCGGCTGCTGCTCGAGGTGCGCGAGGACAACGCGGGTGCCCTCGCCTTCTATGCCGAGCAGGGGTTCGTGGAGATCGACCGGCGCCGCCGCTACTCCCGCGACGGCGCCACCGCGATCGTGCTGCGGCTGCCCCTGCTGAAGGGCTGTGGCTGAGCGGTGACCTGCCTCAGCTCTGCCCCGTGATCCGGTACGGCGGGCTGAGCTCGTCGCCGGCGGCACCCTCGACGAGGACCTCCTCCGTGCCGTCGAGGCCGAAGGAGATGATCGACCAGCTGCGGTCGTCGTAGACCGTGGCCGCCGCGTGCGTGTCGTCGATCCACGCGATGTCGGCGACCACGCCGTCGACGGTCCTGGAGGCGACGACGGCGCCCTCGGTGTCGAGCAGGTAGAACGAGCGGGGGCCGAGGCCGTCGACGTAGGTGTCGAACCCGATGGTGTGCGCGCCGCTCGGTGAGATCGCGTGCACCTGGTGGTCGCACGTCTCGAAGACCCACCGGCCGCCGCCCTCACGGTCGTAGAGACCGCCGCACGTGCTGTCGTCGGTGACCTGCGTGATCACCGAGACCAGGAACCCGTCAGCGGCGTCGTTGACGCGCAGTGCGCCTGGGGCCGGGGCCGTCTGCGGGCCCTCGTAGTTGATCTCGAAGGCGTCACCCTCGGTGAAGTCGGAGTACTCCAGGAAGGGGTGGCAGCCGGTCTCGAGCACGCAGTCGCCGTCGCCGATGGCCGCGCCGAGGGTGACGGCCGGGTCGACCTCGCCGAAGGACTGCTCGCCGATGCCTCCGGTGTAGAAGATCAGCTCGTCGTCGACGGTCACGAACGCGACGGTCCGCCCGTCCGGCGTGGTCGACATCGCCGAGCGGACGGCGTAGGTCGTGCTGACCGTCAGGGGCGAGCCGCCGTCGATCACGTCGACGAACCCGTTGCCCTCGTCGTCGGCGCGGTAGCCCACGATCGGACCGGCGAGCACGGCGGCGTCGTCGTAGCGCGCAGGCAGCTCGACCACCGAGCCGTCCGCGGTGTGCAGCACGCTGGCCTCGTCGAGCTGCTCGAGGTAGGCGAAGCCGAGCGCAGGTCCTGGCGCCGGCAGCTCGCTCGGCTCCGGCGGCTCCGGCGGCACCGGGTCGGTGATCGTGGGCGACGGCTCGGGCGTCGGCTCCTGGGAGGGCGTCTGGGCCGGGTCGATCACGGTTCCGCGATCAGCGTCGGGGCTGGTGGCGAGGACGGCGACCGGCACGATGACGGCCGCGGCCGCCAGCAGGCCACCGGCCACCGCGGCGCGGCGCTTCGTGCGGATGGTGCGGGCGCGGTCCTTCACCGAACCGAGGTCGAGGGTTGCCTCGTGGAGGTCGCGGACGCGACGCTCGAGCTCGTCTCCCATCTCGCTCTCCCAGTGGGGGTCGTCGGGGTGCTCGGGGGTCTTCATCAGGAGTCCTCTCCTCGTCCGGGGTGGAGGTCGGCCGGCACCCGCTCGCGCAGCGACCCGATCGCGCGGCTGCACTGCGACTTCACGGTGCCCACCGAGATGCCGAGCACGTCGGCGGTCTCGGCCTCGCTGAGCTGTTCGTAGTAGCGCAGGACGACGACGGCCCGGGCCTTCGGCGGCAGGCTGCGGACGACGTCCCACAGGGCGGCGCTGCGGCCCTCGTCGTACTCGTCGTGGTGCGGAGCCCCCTCAGGGAGCACCTCCGTCACGTGCTCGCGCCGCTTCCAGCCGCGTCGCCACAGGGAGTTGTTCTCGTTGACCATGATCCGGCGCAGGTAGGCGTCGACGGAGTCGCGGTCGCGCACCCGGTCCCAGGCCAGGTAGAGCTTGGCCAGCGAGGTCTGGAGGACGTCCTCGGCCGTCTGGCGGTCGCCGGTCAGCAGGTATGCCGTGCGCAGCAGGCTCGGTTGGCGGGCGTGCAGGTAGGCGGTGAACTCTGCGTCACGGCGCTCCGCCTTCGTCCGTCGGGCCGCCGGCGCGGCTGGATGATGCATCTGCATCACGACACCTCCTTGATCCACACCACCAAGACGCACCTACCTCTGCGAAGGTTGCAGGTGTCGTGCACGGTCACCGCCTACGGTGGCACTGATCCCGTCGGAGAAGTGCCGAGCGGGAGCCGTCTACCGGAGGTGCGCAGCATGCAGCAGGTCAAGGCCGTCGTCGCGATGGCCAAGGGCGAGCCCGTCGAGCTCGTCACGATCAACGTCCCCGACCCCGGCCCGGGTGAGGCGGTGGTGCAGGTCCAGGCGTGCGGGGTCTGCCACACCGACCTGCACTACCGCGAGGGCGGGATCAACGACGACTTCCCCTTCCTGCTCGGCCACGAGGCCGCCGGGGTCGTGGAGGCCGTCGGCGAGGGGGTGACCAGCGTCGCCGTCGGTGACTTCGTCATCCTCAACTGGCGCGCCGTGTGCGGCGAGTGCCGTGCCTGCAACCGCGGCGAGCCGCAGTACTGCTTCGCCACCCACAACGCGACCCAGAAGATGACGCTCGCCGACGGTGAGCACGCCGGCACCGAGCTGAGCCCCGCGCTCGGGATCGGCGCCTTCGCCGAGAAGACCCTGGTCGCCGCCGGACAGTGCACCAAGGTCGACCCCGCGGCCCGCCCGGCTGCCGTCGGACTGCTCGGCTGCGGCGTGATGGCGGGCATCGGTGCGGCCATCAACACCGGCGGAGCGACGCGCGGCCGGTCGGTGGCCGTGATCGGCTGCGGTGGCGTCGGCGTGGCCGCCGTCGCCGGTGCTGCGCTGGCCGGCGCGAGCCCGGTGATCGCGGTCGACATCGACCCCAAGAAGCTCGAGGCGGCCACCGCCCTCGGTGCCACCCACACGGTCGACTCGAGCAAGGTCGACCCGGTGGAGGAGATCAAGCGCATCTGCGCGCAGACCTACGACGGCGCCGAGGGCGCCGACATCGTCGTCGAGGCCGTGGGCCGCCCCGAGACGTGGAAGCAGGCGTTCTACGCCCGCGACCTGGCCGGCACCGTCGTCCTGGTGGGCGTGCCGACCCCCGACATGTCGGTCCCCGAGCTCCCGCTCATCGACGTCTTCGGCCGTGGCGGCTCCCTGAAGTCGAGCTGGTACGGCGACTGCCTGCCCAGCCGCGACTTCCCGATGCTGGTCGACCTCTACCAGCAGGGTCGTCTCGACCTCGACGCCTTCGTCACCGAGGAGATCGGCATCGACGACGTCGAGGCCGCGTTCGAGAAGATGCACCACGGCGACGTGCTGCGCTCGGTGGTGATCCTCTGATGGGCGACCTGCGCATCGACCACGCCGTCGTGTCCGGCACGTTCAGCCTCGACGGGGAGACCCACGACGTCGACAACAACATCTGGGTGATCGGTGACGACCAGGAGTGCCTGGTCATCGACGCCCCGCACGACGTCGAGGCCATCATGGACGTCGTCGGCAACCGCCAGGTGAAGGCGATCGTCCTCACCCACGCCCACGACGACCACAGCCGGGTGGCGCCCGCCCTGCGCGAGCGGGTGACGGCGCCGATCCTGCTGCACCCCGACGACAGGCCCGTCTGGGAGCTGACGCACCCGGACCACCTCTGGGACGTCGACCTCTCCGACGAGCAGAGCCTCAAGATCGCGGGTGCCTCGGTGAAGGTGCTCCACACGCCGGGCCACGCCCCCGGAGCGGTGTGCCTGTACGTGCACGACCTCGGCGTCGTGTTCACGGGTGACACGCTCTTCCAGGGCGGTCCGGGGGCCACCGGGCGCAGCTTCTCCGACGCCGACGAGATCGTCGCCTCGATCCGGGCCAAGCTCTTCCGGCTGCCGCCCGAGACGGTGGTGCACACCGGGCACGGTGACTCCACGACCATCGCCGCGGAGCAGACGGCGCTCGGCTGAGCGGTTCCGCCACGCCCCCGTGACGGCTAGTTTGACGGGGTGGACGGTCGTGCGGCCTATGGGGCGGCGCTCGGGCTCCGCGATCGGGGCAGGGCCCTCGAGGTCGCGGAGGAGTTCCTCGCGGACGGCTGGACCACCTCGGAGATCATCGAGCACCTGGTGGTGCCCTCGCAGCACCGGATCGGTGACCTGTGGCTGGCGGGCGCGCTCTCGATCAGTGACGAGCACGCGGCC
This sequence comes from Nocardioides sp., assembly GCA_041634935.1. GTDB lineage: Bacteria > Actinomycetota > Actinomycetes > Propionibacteriales > Nocardioidaceae > Nocardioides. The sequence goes on along the minus strand of JBFJKO010000135.1, from coordinate 2,544 downwards.
ACCGCCATCAGTGCAGCCGTCGTCGAACGACTCGCGCAGTCGTCGCCGGCGACGGGCAGCGGACCGCCGGTGGTGGTCGCCTGCGCGGACCCCGAGGAGCACCTGCTCGCCGCCGCCGTGATCGCCGCCGCCCTGGGCGCCCTGGGGTGTGCGACGCACCTGCTCCCCGGCTCGGTCTCGGGTCCCGAGCTCGTCCGCGAGGTCGCGGGACTCGAGCCGCGCGCCGTCCTGCTGAGCGCGACTGTCACCTCGGCCCTGACCGGGTGCCGCCAGGTGCTGAGCGGACTGGCGGAGCTCTCGGTCCCGGTGGTCGTCGGGGGTCGCGCCTGGGGTCGTGACGGGCGGCGGGCCCGCCTGCTCGGAGCGACCGCCTACGCCGCCTCGGCCGGCGATGCCCTGCAGGTCCTCGACGTGCTGCCCACCCGGGGCCCGGCCGACCACCCGAGGCCGCACCCGTCGGACTCCGTGGCCGAGGCGGAGGACGTGATGCGGGGAAGGTTCGCCCTCGCGGACCAGCTCTCGCCCCGGTTGCTCGCCACCGTGGACGGCGCCGACGGCCAGGTCCCCGCGTGGTGGCCCGACCTGGCGGCGCAGCTCGACCACGTCGTGGGGTGCCTGGCGGCCTCGTTGGTGGTCGAGGACCCGACGGTCCTGCGCGAGGTCGACGCGTGGCTGGCCACCCTGCTGAGCTCGCGTTGCGACGACGTCCACGTGGCGACGACCCTGTGGGGGCTTCTCGCCGAGCTGGTCGCCGAGCCGTTCCCCGGCGCGCGGACCGCGCTCGCCGACGCCGGACTGGTCGCGGCGCAGGACCGGTCCGGCTAGCGCCGCGTCACAGGGGCTGCACGAGCAGGCAGGTGCCGACGCCGGCGGCCCGGGTGAGCACGATCGTCGCCTCCGCGTCACCGGACGGCGCCAGCCGCTTGCGCAGCTGCTCGGGGACCACGTCGACCCCGCGCTTCTTGATCGTCAGACGGCCCACGCCCCGCTCGCGCAGGGCGGCCTTGAGCGGCTTCTCGCGATAGGGGAGCTCCTCGAGCACCCGGTAGCCGCGCGCGAACGGCGTGGCCACCTCGGCGTCGGAGGTGACGTAGGCGATGTGCTCGTCGACCAGTCCGCCGCCCGTGATCGCCGCGACGGCCGTGACGAGCCCGGCGCGGATCACTGCGCCGTCCGGCTCGTAGAGGAACGTGCCGACCGGCCGGACGCCGACCGCGGCCGGCCCCGGGTCGTCGTCCTCGGTCAGCGTGGCCAGCCCGCGGTCGCCGATCACGGTGGCCCGACGGCGGGTGGTGGCCAGGCGGCCCGACCACAGGGCCGCCTCCTTGACCTCGCCGTGGTCGCTGACCCACTCGGCCTCCACGCCCTCGGGGACCAGGTCGTGACCGATGCCGGGGGCGACCTTCACGCAGGAGTCGCGGGTGAGGAGCCGCTCCACGAACGACCACGGCGGCACCCAGTCGTCGACGCGGAACGAGCGCCCCGCGCCCGTGCGGCGTGCGGGGTCGGCGAAGGCGACGTCGAACGGGGAGACGTCGAGACGGGTCGCGTCGGCGACGCTCACGGCACCCGGCAGGCCGAGGGCCGCGAGGTTGGCCTCGGCGACCGCGACCCGCACCGGGTCGAGGTCGACGCCCGCGCACGTGATGCCGACGGAGGCGGCCGCGACCAGGTCGCCACCGATCCCGCAGCCGAGGTCGATGAGGGTCCGGGTGCCGAAGGCGACGAGACGGCCGGCGCGGTGCTCGGCGACCCGCTGGCGGGTCGCCTGCTCGAGCCCGTCGGTGGTGAAGAACATCCGCGCGGCCCGGTCGCCGAACTTGGCCCTTGCCCGTTCCCGCAGCTCGACCTGGGTCAGCGCCGCGGCGACCTGGGCGGGGGAGGCCTGGCGACGCAGCTCGTCCTGGACCGCGAGCTCGGGCCCGCCGGCGAGGTCGGTGGCACGGTCGAGCAGGGCCGAGCCCTCGTCGGTGAGCAGCCAGCGGAAGATGTCGAGGTCCACGCCCCCGATCCAAGCAGAAGGCCGGGGTGCTCTGGCACTCGCGTGAGGCGAGTGCTAGTTTCGGTACTGGCACTCTCCCCGTGAGTGTGCCAGTGCAAGCCACGAGGTGCGATCCCCGCGACGGCGTACCTCACCGCTTGCCCCAACGTGGGGCGGACGCCCGTCCGCCCAGCTTCATAGGCCAGCTAGATCAGAGAAAGTGGAGGTCGACATCGTGTCGGTCAACATCAAGCCTCTCGAGGACCGCATCGTCGTCAAGCAGCTCGACGCCGAGCAGACCACGGCCTCGGGCCTGGTCATCCCGGACACCGCCAAGGAGAAGCCCCAGGAGGGCGAGGTCGTGGCCATCGGCCCCGGCCGCTTCAACGAGGACGGCGACGACCGGATCCCGATGGACGTCGCCGTGGGCGACAAGGTCATCTACAGCAAGTACGGCGGCACCGAGGTCAAGTACGCCGGCGGGGAGTACCTCATCCTCTCCGCCCGCGACGTCCTCGCTGTCATCGGCTGAGCTCTTCACCGCACCGGGTCGTGTGCCTGAG
>JBFJKO010000134.1:0-7949 GCA_041634935.1 Nocardioides sp. | reverse complement strand
GTGCTCGCCCTCGGGGAACTCCCGAGACGTTCCCCGAAGGGACGAGCACGCGGACCGTGGTGGCCAAGGGGACCGGCCGGGTAGAGGAGTCCGGAGGCCGGAGGGGTCCTCCTCTGCTCAGAAGTCTGCAACAGGTGCGACCCGTCGGGCCCTGCTCAGGACCCATCACAAAGATGCAATGCACAAACCTGCAGTCGAGCGGACGGAGTCAGAGCCGGTAGGCGGTGAACATCTCCGACATCCGCGTGCTCTGCCCTTCGGTGAACTGGTCGTAGCAGTCGTCGAAGCTGTAGTCCATGTAGTTGTGGATCGGGTCGAGGCCCGGCAGCGAGCAGGAGTCGCGACCCTCCGGGCACCCGCTGGTGGCGCTGCTCTGGGCCGGGGTGTCCGCGACCCCGTCGTTCGTGGTCGTGCAGCCGCCCTGGAACGTGTGGTAGAGGCCGAGCCAGTGGCCCACCTCGTGGGTGGTGGTGTCGCCGAGGTTGTAGTTGGCGATGCCGCCACCGGGGAGCGAGTCGAAGTGGACCCGGATCCCGTCGACGCCGCCGTTGCGGGCGTAGTCCCACGGGAACGTCGCGATCCCGAGGTAGTCGAAGTCGACGAGCCAGATGTTGAGCGCTCCGGCCCCGCCCTGACGGGTCGCCTTGCGGTACTTGCTGCTGGCTCCGTCCCCGTGCCAGGTGTTGTTGTAGAACCGGTCGGTGCCGGCCAGGGTGAAGGTGAACGACGTGTCGGCCGCGACCGGCGACTCCTGGCCGCCGTAGGTGGCGTTCAGCACGGTGATCTGCTGCGCGATCTGGCTGTTGGTCACGTCGCCGGCCCCGTTGGCGGCCGCCATCACGTGCACGTAGACCGGGATCACGGCACCCTTCTGCATCTCACCGGTGCCGCCTCCCCCGCCGCCGGGCTTGCCCTTGGCCTGCTCGTTCTTGCGAGCCAGGATGCGTGCGGTCCGCTCCTCGATCCGGCGCTGCTGAGCGGCCGAGACGTCACGGTGGTCGGTGGCCTGTCCGCCGCGTGCGGAGGCAGCGATGTCGTCGTGAGGGGTGAAGCACTCCTCGGCTGCGCCCGCGACGACGGCCGCGCCGGCGAGGGACGGGTTGAGCGCGGAGGTCGGGGAGGCGGGTCCGAGGGCGAGCAGGCTCGCGGTCGTCGCGGTGGCGACGAGCACTCGGGTGAGGTTCAGGCGCATGGGTGGTGAGGCCTTTCGCTGGGTCGACCCCGACGACGGTCCGCGCCGGGGTGGTCGCACCCTGACGGATCCGGCGCGTCGGCGCCCGCGCGTCGCGCTGCATCTTTGTGCGCTGCACGAAGATGCAGTCGGCGGATCTCCGCGGAGCCGTCGCTCAGTGCCAGCCGTCGACCAGCGTGAGGACGTCGCCGAGGACGTGGGCGACCCCGTCGGGCTCCCCCACGCTGTGTCCGACCTGCTCGGGCGGGATGTCGCTGTGCGGCACGTGGATGGCCCGCAGCCCGACGTTCTGGGCCCCCCAGATGTCGTCGAAGAGGCGGTCGCCGACGTAGACGCAGCGGGACGGGTCGGTCGCGCCGACCGCAGCCAGGGCGGCCTCGAACGCTCGCGGCGAGGGCTTGGTCCAGGGGATCTCGCTGGAGTAGACGTCTCCGTCGATGAGGTCGAGGACCCCGTCGCGGCGGAAGACCTCCTCGTGGACGTCGCGGGGCCAGATCGTGTTGGACAGCACGCCGACCGAGACGCCGCGCTCGCGCAGCGCCTCCCACAGCGGGCCGACCGCGGGGTCGGTGAGGGTGTGCGGCTCCCAGAAGGCGTAGTAGGCCTCGAGCAGGTCGGGGTCGTGGCGCAGGCCGGCCTCGGTGAACAGGTCGGCCACCGTGGCGCTGCGCTGGTGGTCGCGGCTGCGACCCCAGATCGTCGAGGCGGCCCGGTGGAGCAGGTCGCGGGAGACGTGGAGGTCGTGGTCGGCGTCCACGACCGCGCTCGCCAGCGCCAGCGACTCGGCGTGGAAGTCGATGTCGTGCCACCGGGTGAGCGTGCCGCCCCAGTCGAAGATGACGGCCTCGACCGCGCCGCCTGGGTGGGCCGAGCGGGTCACGAGCGCATCAGGAGCGGACGAGGGCGACCAGGTGGTCGACGACCGACCCGACCGCGACGTCCTCGCGCTCGCCGGAACGGCGGTCCTTGACCTCGACCGTGCCGCCCTCGATGAGGCTCTTGCCGACCACGACGATCGTCGGGACGCCGATCAGCTCGGCGTCCTTGAACTTCACGCCGGGGCTGATCTTGCCGCGGCGGTCGTCGTAGAGCACCTGGACGCCGGCCGCCTCGAGCTCACGCGCGATCTCCTCGGCGGTCGTGTAGAGGGAGTCGTCCTTGCCCGCGGCGACGACGTGGACGTCGGCCGGAGCGACGTTGCGGGGCCAGCACAGGCCGATGTCGTCGAGGGTGCCCTCGGCGATGGCGGCGACCGCCCGCGACGGCCCGATCCCGTAGGAGCCCATCGTGACCGTCACGAGCTTGCCGTTGACGTCGAGCACCTTGAGGTCGAGCGCCTCGGCGTACTTGCGGCCGAGCTGGAAGATGTGGCCCATCTCGATGCCGCGCGCGGACTCCAGGGTGCCCTCGGTGCAGGCCGGGCAGGCGTCGCCGTCGCGCACCTCGGCGGCCTCGATCGTGCCGTCGGGGGTGAAGTCGCGCCCCACGACCAGGTCGAGCACGTGGCTGCCGTCGGCGTCGGCGCCGGTCACCCAGCGGGTGCCCTCGACGACGCGGGGGTCGACGAGGTAGCGGATGCCGGACGCGCTCTCCTCGCCCAGCGCGCCGGGTCCGATGTAGCCCTTGACCAGGCCGGGGTGCTCGGCGAACGCCTTCTCGTCGAAGGCCTCGACCTCGATCGGCTCGAGCTGGCCCTCCATCCGCTTCTGGTCGACCTCGCGGTCGCCGGGGACGCCGATGGCGAGGGGCTCGCGCGTGCCGTCGGGGTGCTTGAGCATCACGAGGACGTTCTTGAGCGTGTCGCCCGCGGCCCAGGGCCGGTCCTCGCGCGGGAACGCCTCGTTGAGGTGGTCGACGAGGGTCGCGATCGTCGGGGTGTCGGGCGTCTCCTCGGCGTGCGCGGCGGGGGCGTCGTCGTACGACACCGCCTGCGGCGTGCGCACCTCGACGGCCTCGACGTTGGCGGCGTAGTCGCAGGCGGTGCAGCGGACGTAGGTGTCCTCGCCGACGTCGGCGCGCGCCAGGAACTCCTCGGACTTGGAGCCGCCCATGGCGCCCGAGGTGGCCTTGACGATGACGTACTCGAAACCGAGCCGGTCGAAGATGCGGATGTAGGCGTCGCGGTGCTTGGCGTAGCTCTCCTCGAGGCCGGCGTCGTCGACGTCGAAGGAGTAGGAGTCCTTCATGACGAACTCACGCCCGCGCAGGAGGCCGGCGCGGGGCCGTGCCTCGTCGCGGTACTTCGTCTGGATCTGATAGATCGACAGCGGCAGGTCCTTGTAGGAGGAGTAGAGGTCCTTCACCACGAGGGTGAACATCTCCTCGTGCGTCGGACCGAGCAGGTAGTCGGCTCCCTTGCGGTCCTGGAGCCGGAACAGGCCGGCGCCGTACTCGGTCCAGCGGTTGGTGGCCTCGTAGGGCTCCTTGGGCAGCAGCGCGGGGAACGACAGCTCCTGGGCGCCCATGGCGTCCATCTCGTCACGGATGATCGCCTCGACCTTGCGCAGCACCCGCAGCCCGAGCGGCAGCCAGGTGTAGATGCCCGGGGCGGCCCGGCGGATGTAGCCCGCCCGCACCAGCAGGCGGTGGCTGGGCACCTCGGCGTCCGCGGGGTCGTCTCGCAGGGTACGCACGAACAGGCTCGACATCCTCAAGATCATGGGGCGAGGCTACTTGTGCGCTCGCGGTGACAACCAACGAGTTCCCGCGAGCGTCTCCTGGTGGTAGCCCCCAGGCCCGCGACGCAGGCCCTGGTCACCACCACCTCGCACTCGGGAGACCCTCATGCACACCAGGCACACCGTCCTCGGCGCCCTCGGAGCGCTCGCCCTCCTCGGCCCCTCGCCCCCTCGGTGCCCGCGGTCGGCGCCTCGTCGGAGGAGAAGACCGTCACCGTCCGGGCCGCGCGCCTCGAGCGCGGACCCGACATCACCGGGCCACACCTGAGGGGCCACACCGTCGTCGACGGCGACGTGCGCGTGAAGGTGCGCGCCGACCACGTCTTCCTCCTCGGGGCGACGGACGGCGGCTACGTGGTCGACGTCATCAGGGACGGCCGCAACCGCACCCTGGTGGTCGCTCCTGACGAGGACGCGCGCACCCTCGTGAAGGGCTCCGCGGCGCAGGTCCGGCTCTCGGGCGACGGCGAGACCCTGGCCGTGATCAGGCGGGTCACCCGGCGCACCGACGTCCGCATCCGGTCGGTCTCGGACCGCGCCCTGCTGGCCGAGGAGCGCTTCGGGAGCTATCCGGCGCTCCTCGACCTCGACGGCGACCACCTGCTCGTCACGCGCTCCGACGGCGGGGCGGTCGCGTTCGACTTCCGCGCCGGGACCCGCAGCCGGGTCACCGACCAGCGCGTCCACGCAGCCGACCTCGCCACCAACCGCCTCGCCTACTACACCGCCGACCCCTACGACGGCGGCTGCACGGTCGTGGCGCCGCTCGACCGCCCCGCCCGGGTCCTGTGGACGTCCTGCGACGAGCGGGTCCACGCCTTCTCCCCCGACGGCGCCCGCATGGCGACCGTCGACAAGCTGGCGGACGGCGCCGGACCCGGCCAGGTCTGGGAGCGCACCGTCCGCGGCCGGCTCCTCGGCTCCTACCGGGTGACGGGATACATCGGTCAGCTCTGGTGGGAGACCACGCGCGACCTGCTCCTCGAGGCCTGGGGGCGGCGGAAGGGGGCGACGGTCCGCTGCTCGGAGACCGACTGCGAGCGGGTCACGGCCGTCCGGCGCACTCCCGAGCTCTGAGGGTCCGTGGAGGCCTCGGGTAGCGTTTTGGACGAGGTCGCACCATCGAGCGGCCCCCAAGTCCCGGAGGATCACCCATGGCCGCCAAGCGCCTGTCCCCTTGCCCCGACGGCTCGCAGAAGTGCGTGTCGACCCTCGACTCCCAGGAGTACTGCGCGATGGAGCCGGTGCCGTTCACCGGCTCGGTCGAGCAGGCGAAGGCCGCCGTGCTCAAGGTGGTCGCGGAGCACCCGCGCACGTCGGTCGTCGAGGACGAGGCCGACTACGTCAAGGCGATCTTCAGGACCCGCGTGATCCGCTGGAAGGACACCGTCGAGTTCGAGGTCGACGCCGACGACCGCGTCGTCCACTTCCGCTCGGAGTCGGTGCCCTACGCCGGCTCCGACCTCGGCGCCAACCGCAAGCGGATGACGCGGGTGCGGGCCGAGCTCGTCGCCGCTCTGGCCTGACCCGACCCTGGCGCCCGGCCCGGGGCTCAGCCCCGGGCGGCCCTGAGTGCCGACCGCACCATCGGCCACTGAAGGGGCAGCCGGGCCACGGCTGCGGCCGCCAGCGGCTTGTTGCCTCGCGCCGCGGCGTCGGTCGCCATCTTCACGTTGGCCGGGTAGACGGCCGCCAGCAGCGCCACGCTGCCCCAGCCGGCCAGACGCCGCGTCCGCGGCGCCAGCAGGCCGGCAGCGAGGGCGATCTCGGCGACCCCGCTGCCGAGGATCACCTCGCGGTGCGCCGGCACCCACGCCGGCATGATCGGCTCGTAGGCCGCTGGTCGGACGAGGTGGACGATGCCGCTGACCGTGAAGATGCCGGCCAGGACCTTGGTACTGCGCTCGATGCTCACGCGGGGATCCTACGCACGGCGGACCGGGTCGACCCCCGGGTCTCAGGCGACGTCCTGCTCAGAACATGATGGTCGAGAAGCGTCCCGCCTCGCGGAACCCGACCCGGGCGTAGGCGCGACGAGCGGGCTCGTTCCACTCGTTGACGTAGAGCGAGACGGTCGGCGCGATCTCGGCCTGCACCAGCCGGGCCACGGCCGCCATCCCGCTGACGGCCAGGCCCTTCCCGCGGTGCTCCGGCGGCACCCACACGCCTTGGATCTGCGCGACGTCGTCGGTGGCGCAGGCCACCTCGGCCTTGAAGAGCAGCTCGCCGTCCTCGAAGCGCGCGAAGGACCAGCCGCGACTGATCAGCTGCGTGACGCGGGCCCGGTAGAGGTCGCCGCTGCCGCCGGACTCGGGCGAGACCCCGACCTCCTCGGTGTACATCGCCACGCACGCGGGGTAGACCAGCGACAGGTCGTTGCGGTCGGTACGCCGTACGAGCGGGTCGGCGGGCACCTCCGGCTCCCCGGAGAGGACCAGGTGGGGCTGGAGCCAACGGGTGTCGCGCGGGCGCCCCCACGTGCCGGCCACGGCGTGCCAGAACGCACGCACCGGGTCGTGCGGGCCGACGATGGTGGTGCACGTGCGGCTGCGGGTCAGCGCCTTCTCGGCGAAGGCACGCGCATCGTCGGCGTCGCAGCAGATCGGCACCAGGTTGGCGCCCACGTGGCAGGCCGCCACGAGCCGGCCCCCGTCGTACCGGCCCCACATCTCCCCGCCGAGCCAGCGCGGCTCGAGGTGGGTGGTGCGGGCGCGGTGGAGGGCGAAGACGTTGGCGACCGGATCGGTCTGGGCCAGCTCGAGGAACTCGTCGAGGTCGCCACTGGCGAGCACGCGGACTCCGTGACGGCTGGCTGGCACGTCGCGCAGCCTAGTCGTGGTCCTCACCGCCTCACTCCGGACCGCCGCGTCGTCAGGAGACGCTGACCTCGGCGGTGGCGCCGTCGACGGCCTCCATGCCCTCGGCGATGCGCATGGCCTCCTCGATGAGGGTCTCGACGATCTTGGACTCGGGGACGGTCTTGATGACCTCGCCCTTGACGAAGATCTGACCCTTGCCGTTGCCGGAGGCGACCCCGAGGTCGGCCTCGCGCGCCTCGCCGGGTCCGTTGACGACGCAGCCCATGACGGCGACGCGCAGCGGGACCTCGAGTCCGTCGAGGCCGGCGGTCACCTCGTCGGCGAGCTTGTAGACGTCGACCTGCGCGCGGCCGCAGCTGGGGCAGGAGACGATCTCGAGCTTGCGCGGACGCAGGTTGAGGCTCTGCAGGATCTGGATCCCGACCTTGACCTCCTCGACCGGCGGCGCGGAGAGGCTGACGCGGATCGTGTCGCCGATGCCCTTGCTGAGCAGCGCACCGAAGGCCGTGGCCGACTTGATCGTGCCCTGGAAGGCGGGGCCGGCCTCGGTCACACCGAGGTGCAGGGGCCAGTCGCCGGCCTCGGCGAGCAGCTCGTAGGCACGGACCATGACGACCGGGTCGTTGTGCTTGACCGAGATCTTGAAGTCGTGGAAGCCGTGCTCCTCGAAGAGCCCTGCCTCCCACACCGCGGACTCGACGAGCGCCTCCGGGGTCGCCTTGCCGTACTTCTCGAGCAGGCGGGGGTCGAGCGAGCCGGCGTTGACGCCGATCCGGATCGAGGTGCCGCGGTCCTTGGCGGCCGCGGCGATCTGCTTGACCTGGTCGTCGAACTTGCGGATGTTGCCCGGGTTGACCCGCACCGCGGCGCAGCCGGCGTCGATCGCGGCGTAGACGTACTTCGGCTGGAAGTGGATGTCGGCGATGACCGGGATCTGGGAGTGCTGGGCGATCTCGGGGAGCGCGTCGGCGTCGTCCTGGCTCGGGCAGGCGACCCGCACGATGTCGCAGCCGGTCGCGGTCAGCTCGGCGATCTGCTGGAGCGTGGCGTTGACGTCGGAGGTGACGGTGGTGGTCATCGACTGGACCGACACGGGCGAGTCGCTGCCGACACCGACCTTGCCGACCTTGATCTGACGGGTCTGACGACGGGGCGCGAGCACCGGAGGGGGCGCTTCGGGCATACCGAGACTGATCGGGGTGCTCATGACCTCAGGCTACTGCTCCCCCCGCACCACTCCGCGAGTCGGCGCACACAGGC
>JBFJKO010000133.1:0-7973 GCA_041634935.1 Nocardioides sp. | reverse complement strand
GGGGCGTCTCGATATGCCGGTGGCTCGCTGCGCTCGCTCCCCGGCTACTCGACGACCCAACGGGGGTGGTCATCGGGTAGCGCGGCGGGGCGACGAAGGAGCCTGCCGGGCGTATCGAGATGGACCGCACGTCGACTGACCGCATCGAGCTGCTCGGTGCGGTCGGTTGCGTTTCGGGGGCGTCTCGATACGCCGGTGGCTCGCTGCGCTCGCTCCCCGGCTACTCGACGACCCAGCGGGGCGCTGCTGGGCGACGAAGGAGCCCGCCGGGTGTGCCCTGGTCATCGAGTAGCGCGGCGGGGCGACGAAGGAGCCCGCCGGGCGTATCGAGATGGACCGTACGTGGACTGACCGCCGCAAGCCGCTCGCTGCCCGGCTACTCGACGACCGAGCGGGGCGCTGCTCGGCGACCGAGCGGACGGCGCCCTCTAGGCTCGTGGGGTGACTTCCGCACCCGAGCCCACCGAGGCGGTCCACGCCCTGGCCGCGCGCGCCCGCGAGGCGAGCCACGACCTGGCGCTGGCCACCCGCGCCACCAAGGACGCCGCCCTGCTGGCCATGGCCGACGCGCTCGTCGACGCCGCGACGCCGATCCTGGCCGCCAACGCCGAGGACGTCGCCCGGGCCGAGGGCGCCGGCACCCCGGGCAACGTCGTCGACCGGCTCCGGCTCACTCCTGAACGGCTCGGGGCGATGGCCGACGGTCTCCGTGAGGTGGCCGGCCTCCCGGACCCGGTGGGGGAGGTGGTGCGCGGCAGCACGCTCGCCAACGGGCTCGAGCTGCGTCAGGTGCGGGTGCCGTTCGGCGTCGTGGCGATGATCTACGAGGCTCGCCCCAACGTCACCGCCGATGCCGCCGGCATCTGCCTCAAGTCGGGCAACGCCGTGCTGCTGCGCGGCTCGAGCAGTGCGGCGTCGTCCAACGCCGCGATCATCGAGGCGCTGCGCGCGGCGCTGGTCGACCACGGTCTGCCGGCCGACGCGGTGCAGATGGTGCCGGCCGACTCCCACGACACGGTCGCGGCGCTGATGCGGGCCCGCGGCCTGGTCGACGTCCTGATCCCGCGTGGGGGAGCGGGACTGATCCGCAGCGTCGTCGAGGGCTCGACGGTGCCCGTGATCGAGACCGGGGTGGGCAACTGCCACGTCTACGTCGACACCGCCGCCGACCTCGACCAGGCGCTCGCGATCGTCCTCAACGCGAAGACCCACCGCACCAGCGTGTGCAACGCGGCCGAGTCGCTGCTGGTGCACGCCGACCTGGTCGACTCCTTCCTGCCGCGCGTGGTCACCGCCCTCCAGGACGCCGGTGTCACCGTCCACGGCGACCCCGTGGCGGCCGCCCTCCCGGGCGTCGTGCCGGCCACCGAGGAGGACCACGCCACCGAGTACCTCTCTCTCGACATCTCGGTCGCCGTCGTGGCGGACGTCGATGCCGCCATCGCTCACGTGCGCCGCTTCTCCAGCGGGCACACCGAGGCGATCCTGACCCGCGACCAGGCCACCGCCCGGCGCTTCGTCGCGGCCGTCGACTCCGCGGCCGTGCTCGTCAACGCCTCCACCCGCTTCACCGACGGCGCCGAGTTCGGGTTCGGTGCCGAGATCGGCATCAGCACCCAGAAGCTGCACGCACGTGGCCCGATGGGGCTGCCCGAGATGACGTCGACCAAGTACGTCGTCACCGGCGACGGCCACGTGCGCTGAGCGCGGCCCGCGGCGGGTAGGGTCGCGCCGTGGTCGATCGCTCAGCACCCCCGACGTACGCCGACGCCGCCGCGGAGCGGCTCTGGACCGGGGCCACCGTCATCACGTTCGTCCGCACGATCGCCTCGTTCGCGCTCTGCCTCGTCGGTGTGTGGCAGGAAGACCTCGCCTGGCTCGTCTGGGGGCTGGGCGTCTACTGGGTGGGCGACATGGCTGACGGCGCCTACGCGCGCCACTTCGACTGCGAGACCCGCATCGGCGGGGTGATGGACATGCTCTGCGACCGCCTCAACTGCGCAGCCTTCTACCTGGGCTTCGCCGCGCTGCAGCACGAGATGATCCTGCCGGTGGCGGTCTACCTCTTCGAGTTCCTCGTGATCGACTTCTTCCTCTCGCTGGCCTTCCTCGCGTGGCCGATCCGCAGCCCCAACTACTTCTACGAGGTCGACGAGCGGATCTACCGCTGGAACTGGTCGAAGCCGGCCAAGGCGGTCAACTCGTCGCTGTTCGCCGTCCTGCTGCTCGTGACCGGCTGGTGGTGGCTGGGCCTCGTGATCGCGATCGCGCTCGTGGTCCTGAAGTGCGTCTCGCTGAAGTGGTTGCTCGAGCTGGGGCTGCCGGTGCCCGAACGGGCCCCGGCCTGATGCTCCTGTGGTTCTCGACCTTCTTCATCGGGATCTTCACGGCGATCGTCCCGGTGCCGATCGAGGTCTACATCGCCGGTGCCGCCACCCAGAACTCGGGCTGGGCCATCGCTGTCGCCCTCGGGCTGGCGGCCGGCGCGGGGGCCACCATCGGCAAGGTGGTCTGGTACGAGGTCGCCCGTAAGGGCTCGGAGTCGCGCTGGATGCAGAAGAAGCTCGCTGCGCCCAAGGTGCGCGCGGGCTACGAGCGGTGGGTCGGCCGGATGGAGGGCCGCCCGTGGTTCTCCGGGGGCGTGATCTTCCTCGCCGCCTTCGTGGGGCTGCCCCCGCTCCTGGCCATGGCAGCAGTCGCCGGATTCCTGCGGATGCCGCTGTGGGTCTTCGTCCCGATGGTGTTCGTGGGGCGCACGCTGCGGTTCACGATGATCTTCCTCGGGGTCGAGGGCCTCGAGGTGGGGTTCCACTGACGGGATCCGGCACCAGATGGCCTAGGCTGGAGCCATGTCGCTGAGCCTGATCACCACCGCTGTCCTCCGTGCCTCCGAGGAGGCGGGCGCGCCCGCCGTCGCCCCCTGGGTCATCGGAGCGGTCACGCTCGCCATCCTGATGGCCATGCTCATCGGTCTGGTCGCCTTCGGCGGAGGACGCGAGCACAGCTAGTGCCGCTCTCATGACCCATCGCGCGATCGCGCGGCGCCGGGTCGGCGTCATGGGTGGGACCTTCGACCCGATCCACCACGGGCACCTCGTCGCGGCCTCGGAGGCGCAGGCCTGGTTCGACCTCGACGAGGTCGTGTTCGTGCCCACCGGGCGTCCCTGGCAGAAGTCCGACCGGGTCGTCTCCTCGGCCGAGGACCGCTACCTCATGACGGTCATCGCGACCGCGTCGAACCCTCGGTTCCGGGTCTCGCGCGTCGACATCGACCGCGACGGGCCGACGTACACGATCGACACGCTGCACGACCTGGCAGCCGAGCTGCCCGACGCCGACCTCTACTTCATCACCGGCGCCGACGCGCTGGGCGACATCTTCAGCTGGCGCGACGCGAGCCGGGTCTTCGACCTGGCCCACTTCGTGGGGTGCACCCGCCCGGGGGCCGAGCTCGACCCGGCCACCGTCGAGCTGATGCCGCACGACCGGGTCACCCTGCTCGAGATCCCGGCGCTGGCGATCAGCTCGACCGACTGCCGCGAGCGCCACCGTCAGGGCCGACCCGTCTGGTACCTCGTGCCCGACGGCGTCGTCCAGTACATCACCAAGCACCGCCTCTACCCGACTACGGAAGACTCACCATGACTGCGACCGACCACGCCCTCGAGCTCGTGCTCGCGGCGGCCCGCGCCGCCAGCGACAAGCTGGCCGAGAAGATCATCGCCTTCGACGTCAGCGAGCAGCTGGCGATCACCGACGCGTTCGTGCTGGCCTCGGCGAGCAACGACCGTCAGGTCAAGGCCATCGTCGACGAGGTCGAGGACAAGCTCCGCGAGATCGGCGCCAAGCCGATCCGCCGCGAGGGCGAGCGCGACGGTCGCTGGGTGCTCATCGACTACGGCGAGATCGTCGTGCACGTCCAGCACGAGGAGGAGCGTGAGTTCTACGCCCTCGAGCGCCTGTGGCGCGACTGCCCGGCCATCGACCTGCCCGAGGACGTCACCGGGCCGGCACCGAAGACTACCTGAGCGTGGGCGTGAGCGCGCCGCACGCCTGGACCCGCCGGCTGGTCCTGCTCCGGCACGGCCGCACAGCCTGGAACCACGCCGGGCGGGTCCAGGGCCAGCTCGAGGTCGACCTCGACGAGGTGGGTCTGGCCCAGGCGAGCCAGGTGGCCTCCGCCGTCGCGGCCATGTCGCCGTCCCGGCTGTGGAGCTCCGACCTGGCCCGCACCCGTCAGACCTGCGAGCCCGTGGCCGCGGCGACCGGCCTCACGCCGACGTACGACGCCCGGCTGCGGGAGTTCTTCTTCGGTGACCGTGAGGGCCTGACCCACGCCGAGTACGACGCCCTGGACGCCGAGGAGTTCGCCCAGTTCCGCGTCGGGCGCTACGACGCCTGCCCGTCCGCCGAGCGCACGGCCGCGGTCGAGGTCCGCATGACCACCGTGCTGCGCGAGCTGCTCGAGGGGGCGGCCGTGGGGGAGACCGTCGTGGCGATCTCGCACGGCGCGGCGATCCGGGTCGCGACCGGCGCGCTCCTCGGCTGGCCCGACGACCAGTTCCACTCCCTGCGGGGGTTGGACAACTGTGGGTGGGTGGTCCTGGACGAGCACGCGGGGGCTCGTGACCTGCGGCTGACGGCCTACAACCGCACGGTCTGACGTCCGACCGGGGGGCCGATTTCACATCGCCGCCCGGGTTGGCTAAAGTTCTGCGAGTTGCCCCAGCCGGGCAACAGGTTCGGGGCTGTGGCGCAGCTGGTAGCGCACCTGCATGGCATGCAGGGGGTCAGGGGTTCGAATCCCCTCAGCTCCACCGAACACGATGTCACCGCACATCACCACAGAACCCGGGTCCACCAGGACCCGGGTTCAGTGTTTTTCCGGCGGTGAAGGCGCCGTGAGCGGGTTGTGAAGGTCTTGTGCAGACCGCTCAGCGGGTCCCTCGCCGCGAGTAGCGTCGAAAGCACTCGCATCACTCCCTACCGAAGGAGTCATCATGAATCTCGACGACATCGACTTCGCGGACATACTCACCAAGGCCGCCGGCGCCGTCATCATCCTGGTCATCACCTGGATCCTGGCGCGCGTGGTCAAGACCCTGCTCACCAGAGCTCTCGGGAAGGTCAAGGCTCTCCAGGGCGGTGACGGGAGTGGACAGAGCGTCGGCGCGTCGCTCGGCTCGATCGCGGCGCTGGTCATCTGGCTCTTCGGCCTGATCGCCGTGCTCAACCTGTTCGACCTGACCCAGGTGGTCACCCCCATCCAGAACCTCCTCGACGGCGCGCTCGCTGCGCTGCCCGGCATCATCGGCGCGGGCATCCTGTTCGTCATCGGTCTGGTGCTGGCGCGCATCGCCCGTGAGCTCGTCGAGACCGCGCTGCGCACGGCCGGGGCGGACCGGGTCATGGGCAAGCTGCAGAGCGGCAACACGACCGCGACGCCGGCGCACGCCGCCGCAGTCGGTGGCACCGCCACGGCCACGGGTAGCGACGACGGACCCAAGCTGTCGAAGATCGCGGGCCAGCTGGTGTTCGTGATCGTGCTCGTCGTGGTGTCGATCTCGGCGATCCAGGTGCTCGGGATCGCGGCGATCTCGGAGCCCGCCACCGAGATGCTGACGCTCATCCTCAACGCGATCCCCGCCATCCTGGCCGCCGCCATCCTGCTGGGCATCGGCTACCTCGTGGCCCGCATCGTGGCTCCCGTGCTGGAGTCGACCCTGGCCGGCCTCGGCGTCGACAACGCCCTCGCCGGTCTGTCCGGCTCCGGCGAGCAGGCCGGCGCGGCCACCACGGCGTCGTCCCGGAAGCCCTCGGCGCTCATCGCGAGCATCGCCCAGGTCGCCATCATGCTGTTCTTCGCGATCGCGGCGACCCGGGTCCTGGGCTTCTCCGAGATCACCGAGATCCTCGACACGGTGCTGGCGATCGGCGGGAGCGTCCTGCTCGGCGCGGCGATCATCGCCGCCGGCGTGTTCATCGCCAACCTGCTGCCGAGGTTCGTGTCCGGCACGGCGGGCCAGATCATCCGCTTCGCCACGATGGCGCTCTTCGTCGCCATCGGCCTGGGCTCCATGGGGCTGGCGGAGTCGATCGTCAACCTCGCCTTCGGAGCGATCGTCATCGGTGCTGCCGCGGCCGCCGCGGTCGCCTTCGGGCTGGGAGGCCGCGACGCCGCGGCCCGCGAGCTCGCCGAGTGGCAGGACCGCCGGGCGTCGCGCACCGACGCGCCCACCCCGCACTGAGGCACTCACGCACCACGACGACCGCCCGCGCCACGACCCTGGCGCGGGCGGTCGTCGCGTGCGAAGGTGCTCGGGAGCGAGGGAGCAGCCATGGCACTGATCACGACCGTCCGCGTCCGCCAGCCCGCCCGCAACGACCTCGTGGGTGACCGGCTGGTCGTCTCCGGGATCGGTTCGGGCTTCGAGGGCACCATCGGGATGCGTGTGCTCGGTCGGCGTGGGGCCGTGCTGGGCACCGGGTTCGCCCAGTCAGCAGCCGGTGGCGTCGGGGTCGGGGAGTTCTCGACCACCCTGGTCCTCGACGCCCCGCCCCGTTCGATCCGCCCGGTGACCCTCCAGGTCTTCGGGGACAACCCCGGTCTGCCCGGAGAGGGGCCCGACCCCGGGTTCGACCTGAAGGAGGTCGCGCTCACCTACGTGCCGCGGCTGCGCGGCTTCCTGCTGTACCGGGTCGAGCGCGGCGACACCCTGAGCGGGATCGTGCGGTCCACCCGCGACCTGGGCCGCACGACGGTGGCGAAGATCGTCGCCACGAACCCCCGGATCACCGACCCGGACCACATCGAGGTCGGCTGGCGGCTGCGGATTCCACTGCAGTAGCCGACCCGCGTCGCGGTGGTCGCCGTCGTGGCCGCCTGGTCCCGGCACGTCGGGCCCCGGCACACTGGGCCCGTGACGACCGACCCGCTGCGCCGTCTCCTGGCGGACCCACCGGACCTGCCGGTCCGCGACGGTCTCGGCGCCCTGCGGGAGGCGCTGCTCTCGACGGGCGCTGTGGTGGTGCAGGCGCCCCCCGGGAGCGGGAAGACGACGCTCGTGCCGCCGGCGGTGGCGCTGGCCCTCGGGGGCCGCGTGGTCGTGACCCAGCCGCGACGGATCGCTGCTCGGGCGGCTGCCCGTCGCCTCGCCACCCTGCTCGGCGAACCGGTCGGCCGGACGGTGGGGTTCGCCGTACGCGGTGAACGCCGCGGCAGCGCGACGACCCGGGTGGAGTTCGTGACCACCGGGGTGCTGCTGCGTCGGGTCCAGCGCGATCCCGAGCTCGCGGGCGTGTCGGCCGTGGTGCTCGACGAGGTGCACGAGCGGGCGCTCGACGCCGACCTGACGCTCGCGCTGCTCGTCGACGTGCGGCGGCACCTGCGCGAGGACCTCGCCCTGGTCGCGATGTCGGCCACGGTCGAGGCGGAGCGGACGGCGGCGGTCCTCGGCCCCGAGGTCGCTGTCGTGGACGTGCCCGGGTCGCTCCACACTGTGACGACGCGCTGGTGCGCGCGGCCCGCCGGCGTCCTGGCCTCCGACGAGCGCGGGGTGACGCGCGGGTTCCTCGACCACGTCGCCGCGACCACCCGACAGGCGCTGAGCGAGCAGCCGGGCGACGTGCTGGTCTTCGTGCCGGGGGCCCGGGAGGTCGACGAGGCGGTGCGTCGTCTCGGCGGCCTGGACGTCGACGTGCGACCGCTGCACGGCCGGCTCCCACCGGCCGCCCAGGACCTCGCGCTCACCGAGGGGGAGCGACGTCGGGTCGTGGTGTCGACGGCCGTGGCGGAGTCGTCGCTGACGGTGCCCGGGGTCCGCAGCGTCGTGGACGCCGGGCTCTCCCGCGAGCCGCGCACCGACCACCGGCGGGGGCTCGCCGGCCTGGTGACGGTCCGCGTGAGCAAGGCCGCGGCCACGCAGCGCGCCGGGCGCGCCGGCCGTGAGGCGCCGGGTACGGCGTACCGCTGC
>JBFJKO010000132.1:0-7983 GCA_041634935.1 Nocardioides sp. | reverse complement strand
CGACTCCACGAGGACGTGGGTGGTCGTCGCCGAGATCTCGGTCGGCTCGCCGCCCATGACACCGCCGAGACCGATGATCCCGGAGTCGTCGGTCACGACGAGGTCGCCCGGGTCGAGCTCGCGGTCGGTGCCGTCCAGCGTGGTCAGCCGCTCGCCCGCAGCCGCACGGCGCACGCGGATCGGGCCGCTGAGCTTGTCGGCGTCGTAGCCGTGGATCGGACGGCCGATCTCGAGCATCACGTAGTTGGTGACGTCGACGGCCAGGCTGATCGGCCGCATGCCGGCCTGGGTGAGCCGCCGGGCGATGAAGTCGGGTGTGGGTGCTGACGGGTCGAAGCCGGAGACCAGGCGGGCGACGAACAGCGGGCAGCCCTCGGCGTCGTCCAGGACCACGGGGTAGCCCTCGGTGTTGGCCGCCGGCACCGGCCGGTCGGCGGGGTCGGTGAACGACGCACCCTCCGCGGCGTAGGCGAGGGCGGCCTCGCGGGCCACGCCGCGCAGGCTCAGCGCGTAGGCGCGGTCGGGGTTGATCTCGAACTCGATGACGTCGTCGTCGAGCCCCAGCACGGCGAACGCGTCGTCGCCGGGGGCGCCGGCGTCGGCGGGCAGGACGATGATGCCGTCACCGTCGCTCGACAGGCCCAGCTCGGCGGCCGAGCAGATCATCCCGGCCGAGACGTGGCCGTAGGTCTTGCGGGCGGCGATCGCGAAGTTGCCGGGCAGGACCGCTCCGGGCAGCACGCAGACCACGAGGTCGTCGACGTCGAAGTTGTGCGCGCCGCACACGATGCCCTGCGGTTCCCCGGTGCCGTTGGCGTCACCGACGTCGACGGTGCACCAGTTGATCGTCTTGCCGTTCTTCTGCGGCTCGGGCTCGCGGGTGAGCACGCGTCCCACCACGAGCGGACCGGTGATCGCGTCGCGCGGGCTCTCGATCGCCTCGAGCTTGAGCCCGAGCGCGGTCAGGCGCGCGGCCAGGTCCTCGGTGGTGACGTCGGCGGGGAGGTCGACGTACTCCTTGATCCAGGAGACAGGGGCCTTCATCTTCTCTTACAGCTCGCTTCCGAAAGCAGTGGTGAACCGGACGTCGCCCTCGAAGAGGTCGCGCAGGTCCTCGAGGCCGTGCCGGAACATGAGGGTGCGGTCGATGCCCATGCCGAAGGCGAAGCCGGAGTAGCGCTCCGGGTCGACCCCGCAGGCGCGCAGGACGCGCGGGTTGACGACCCCGCAGCCGCCCCACTCGATCCAGCCCTCGGCCTTGCACGTGCGGCACGACACCTCCGCGTCGTCGCCGTCAGCGACCACACCGCGACCTCTGCACACGAAGCAGACCAGGTCGACCTCGGCGCTCGGCTCCGTGAACGGGAAGAACGACGGGCGGAACCGCGTGGTGATGCCCTCGCCGAACATCGAGGTGGCGAAGTGGTCGAGGGTGCCCTTGAGGTGGGCCATCGAGATGCCCTCGTCGATCGCGAGGCCCTCGACCTGGTGGAAGACCGGGCTGTGGGTGGCGTCGTACTCGTCGGTGCGGAAGACCCGTCCCGGGCAGACCACGTAGATCGGGGGCTCGCGGGTGAGCATGGTGCGCGCCTGCACCGGCGAGGTGTGGGTGCGCAGGACGATCCCGTTGTCCTGAGGATCGGTCCAGAAGGTGTCCTGCATCGTGCGCGCCGGGTGGTCCGGACCGAGGTTGAGGGCGTCGAAGTTGAGCCACTCGGCCTCGATCACCGGCCCCTCGGCGACCTCCCAGCCCATCGCGACGAAGATGTCGGCGATCAGCTCGGACCCGGTGGTGATCGGGTGGCGGGCACCCGCGGGGACCCGGTCGGTCGGCAGGGTGACGTCGACGATCTCCTCGACGAGCATCCGCTCCTCGTGCTCGGCCTCGAGCACGGTGGTGCGGGCGGCGAGCGCCTGGTTGACGGCACCGCGGGCCTGGCCGATCCGCTTGCCGGCCTCCTTGCGGGCCTGCGGTGGCAGGGCGCCGATCTCGCGGTTGGCCAGGGCGAGCGGGGACCGGTCACCGGCGTGGTCGATGCGCACCTGCTTGAGGTCGTCGAGGTCGGCGGCTGCGGCGATCGCGGCCAGGGCGGCGTCGCGCGCGTGCTCGACCTCCTCGGACTTCAAGGGCGTGACCTCCACGGGGTCGTAGTCGGTGTTGGGTCCAGACATGGGCGTGAGTCTAGGAGCCCGCCGACGACGGGCGCCCAGGGGTCAGCCGCCCTCCGCGTCCGTGCCGCGCGATCCCATCCGCCAGCGCGTCGCCAGCTCGGGCGACTCGGTCATCTCGGGGCGTCCCGCCGCGTTCGCCGCCAGGTGGGCCGACAGCCGCGCCACCCACGGGTTGGCGCTCACGCCGTGGGCGACGATGCTCGCCAGGATGGTCACCGTGGAGGCGACGAAGATCGTCTGACCGGCCTCCCCGCCCAGCTCGTCGAGCACCAGCAGCGCGAACAGGATCGAGGCGAGCCCCCGCGGCCCGAACCAGCCGAGGAACACCCGCGTGCCGAGCAGCGTGCCGCTGCGCACCAGCGCGAGCAGGACCCCGAGCACCCGCACGGCGAGCAGGCTCAGCGCGGCGTACAGGACCATCGTCCAGGAGAGCGCGACCAGGGCGGAGCCCGCGAAGAGGGCGCCGAAGACGAAGAAGGTGGCGGCGGTGAGCAGCTGCCCCTCGTCCTCGGTGAAGTCGGCCACGTGGTCGCCGGTCTCGCGCGCGACGTGCCCGAACGCCAGGCCGGCCACGAAGGCCGCGACGAAACCGTTGCCGCCCAGGACCTCGGCGCCGGCGTAGGCCGCCGCAGCGATCGAGAGGACGCCGAGCTGGCGGTAGACGCCCTCGACCTGCCCGGCGCCGATCCGGCGCTCCAGCACCCAGCCCGCCCCGTAGCCGCACAGCAGCCCGGCCCCGAGGCCGAAGCCGAGCTGGGAGGCGACGAAGAGCCCCCAGCTGTCCGGTCCCCCGGCCTCGACGGCGGCCACGGCCAGGAGCACCGTGACCACCGGCACCATGATCCCGTCGTTGAGTCCGCTCTCGACGTTCAGTCCCTGGCGCAGCCGCACGGGGAGCCGTCGGTCACTCACGACGGCCTGTCCGAGCGCCGCGTCCGTCGGGGCGAGCACCGCAGCCAGCAGCGCCGCCTCGACCCAGGTCAGCGCGGGGAACAGGACCACGGCGACGACCGTGCCGAGGAGCAGGGTGATCGGCAGGCCGAGACCCAGCAGGCGGCCCGGGAGCCAGGCGTCGCGACGCAGGGCGCGCAGGTCGATGCGCACGGCGTCGGTGAAGAGCACCAGGACCAGCGTCGCCTCGACGAGCACGCGCACGGACTCGCCCTGCAGGTCCAGCGAGAACAGGTCCAGCCCCTCACCGCCGACCGCGATGCCCGCCGCCGTGAAGACCATCGGTGCCGTGACGACCGAGCGGGACGCGCGGCGTGAGAGCAGGGCGAAGCCGAAGAGCGCGGTGGCGACGAGAAGGACCTCGGTCACGCCCGCTCCACGTCGCTGTCACGGAAGACCGGCCAGGTGCACGACAGCACCGCACCTCCCCCGGGCGCGTCGCCGATCGTCACGGTGCCGCCGTGCGCGCGCACGAGCCCGTGCACGATGTAGAGCCCGAGGCCGGACCCACCGCGACCGCCGGTCCAGAACTTCGTGAACACCCGACGGCGCAGCTCCTGCGGGATGCCTTCTCCCTTGTCGGACACCGTGACCAGCACGGCAGCCGGCGCGTGCGGCTCGTCGTGCGGCTCGAGGCGCACCCGGACGGTGCCCTCGCCGTGCCGGACGGCGTTCTCGACGAGGTTGGTCACGACCTGGGTGAACTTGTCGGGGTCGGCGAACACCTGCTCGACGCCGTCGGCGACGTCGAGCACGAGCGGTCGCGTGGTGCCCGCGCCCACCGAGTCGACGATCCGCTCGACCAGGACCGCGGCGTCGGTGGGCCGCCGGTACATCTGGAGCCGACCGGTGTCGATGCGGGCGACGTCGAGCAGCTCGGCGATCAGCCGGCTGAGCCGGTCGGCGTCGGCGCTGACCGTGGTGAGCATGAGCTTCTTCTGGTCGTCGTTGAAACGGTCCCAGCGGTTGAGGAGTGCCTGCACGAAGCCCTTCACGCCGGTCAGCGGCGAGCGCAGCTCGTGGGCGACCGTGGCGACGAGGTCGGACCGCTCGCGGTCGAGACGGGCACGACCGCGACCCGAGCGGATGCTGATCGCGACATGGGTCAGGTCGCCCAGCGGGCAGGCGCGGTGGAACCGGGCCGTCACCAGCACCTCGGCCCCGTCGGGCAGCAGCCAGGACTGCTCGGGCACGGCGGTGCGGGTGCGCAGACCGACGTACGGCGAGTTGCAGCGCAGCCACTCCTGCCCGTCGCGGCCCTGCAGGCGCAGCACGGTGTCGAGCGGCAGGCCGGTGGCCTCGGCGGGCGACGGCCAGCCGAGCATGGTCGCGGCCTCGGTGGAGATCAGCGACACGACGCCGGCGGCATCGGCGATCACGACTCCGTCGGGAAGCGCATCGACGGCGGCCTGGGCGCTCGGGATCACCGGCTCGGGAGTCACCGGGTCAGGCTACTGGTGGCTGCGCGCCGACTCGTAGAGGCACAGCGCCGCAGCGGTGGCGAGGTTGAGGCTCTCGGCGCGACCCCGGATCGGGATGCGCACGCGGTGGTCGGCCAGGGCCGCCACGTCGGCGGGCAGGCCCCAGGCCTCGTTGCCGAAGAGCCAGGCCGTCGGCCCGGCGAGCCGGTCGCCGGCCTCGTGGAGGTCGAGCTCGCCGTCGCCGTCGGCGGCCAGCACCGTCAGGCCCGCCGCACGCGCAGCGGCGATCGCGGCCGGGACGTCCGGCTCGATGGCGACCGGGAGGTGGAAGGCGCTCCCCACGCTGGCGCGCAGGGTCTTGGGGTTGTAGAGGTCGACCGAGGTGCCCGCGAGCACCACCGCGTCGGCTCCGGCGGCGTCCGCGGTGCGGATCACCGTGCCGGCGTTGCCGGGATCACGGACGTCGGCGCAGATGGCGACGAGGCGGGGCGAGCCGTCGAGGACGTGCTCGAGGGGCCGGTCGACGAAGCGGCACAGCGCCACGATCCCGGCGGGGCTCACCGAGTCGCTCAGCGAGGTGAGGGCGCGCTCCTCGACGAGGGTCACCTCGCTGCCCGCAGGCGCGAGGGCCGCTCCGGCCTCGGTGGCGAAGAGCTCGACGACGCACCCCGGAACACCCAGTGCGCCCTCGACGGCCTTGGGGCCGTCGGCAAGGAACAGCCGCCGTTCGGATCGCTCCGAACGGCGGCTGAGCTTGCGGATGTCCTTCAGGCGGGCGTTGCCCGCCGCGAGGGGTACGACGCTCAGGCCGAGGCCTCGGTCGACTCGCGCGGGGCGTTGACGTCCTCGGGGAGGGCGGCCTTGGCCGTCTCGACGAGGGCGTTGAACGCGGCGACGTCGTTGACCGCGAGGTCGGCGAGGATCTTGCGGTCGACCTCGACGCCGGCCAGGTTGAGACCCTGGATGAAGCGGTTGTAGGTCATGCCCTGGGCGCGCGCGGCAGCGTTGATCCGCTGGATCCAGAGCCGGCGGAAGTTGCCCTTGTTCTTGCGGCGGTCGTTGTAGTTGTAGACGTGGGAGTGGGTGACCTGCTCCTTCGCCTTGCGGTACAGCCGCGAGCGCTGGCCGCGGTAGCCCGCGGCGCGCTCGAGAGTGGTACGACGCTTCTTGTGGGCGTTTACTGCGCGCTTGACGCGTGCCATGAGGTTCTCCTTGTTGCTGTCTGGTCTCGCCTGGCTCGACCGGTGAAAGTGGGACGAGAGAGGGTCAGAGACCCAACATCTTCTTGGCGCGGGGGACGTCGGCCTTGGCGACCTCGACGGTGCCGGTCAGACGGCGGGTGACCTTGGAGGCCTTCTTCTCCAGGTTGTGACGCTTGCCCGCCTTCTCGCGCAGGATCTTGCCCGAGCCGGTCACGCGAAAGCGCTTCCCGGCACCGCTGTGGCTCTTGTTCTTCGGCATGTCGCTATCTCCTTGGTTGGTACACAATCGTGTCCCGGGGCTACCGGGGTCTGGGGCGGAGCCCCAGTTGGGGGATCCTGGGGGCGAAGCCCCCGGGCGTCGGGTCTCAGGCCTCGATCTCGGGATCGAGGTTCTCCGAACGCCCGCGCTCCTTCTTGGCCGCGACCGGTCCGGCAGCGTGCGCGGCGTCGCGCTCGGCCTTCTCGGCGTCGACGACGGCGGCGCGCTCGGCCTCCTTCTCGGCCTTCTGGACCAGGTAGTCGGCCTTGGCCTCGGCCTTCTTCTTGTGAGGGCCGAGCACCATGATCATGTTGCGGCCGTCCTGCTTGGGCGAGGACTCCACGAAGCCGAGCTCGGTGACGTCCTCGGCCAGACGCTGCAGCAGCCGGAACCCGAGCTCGGGGCGGTGCTGCTCCCGACCACGGAACATGATGGTGATCTTGACCTTGTCGCCGGCCTTGAGGAAGCGGACGACGTGGCCCTTCTTCGTCTCGTAGTCGTGCGCGTCGATCTTGGGACGAAGCTTCATCTCCTTGATGATGACGTTCGTCTGGTTGCGCCGCGCCTCACGAGCCTTCTGGGCGTTCTCGTACTTGAACTTCCCGTAGTCCATGAGCTTGCAGACCGGGGGACGCGCCATGGGCGCGATCTCGACGAGGTCGAGGTCGGCTTCCTGGGCAAGGCGCAGCGCGTCGGCGGTGGGAACGATGCCGACGGTCTCGCCGCTGGGGCCAACGAGGCGGACTTCCTGGACGCGGATCCGGTCGTTGATTCGAAGCTCGGTGCTGATGGGTCCTCCAGTGGATGGGTGGATATGGCGGTCGATCCGTTGGTGAGTACTGCATCCAAGCGGAGGCCAGCCATGACCACCTACCTCCGGCTCACGGGCGAACGTCACCCACGAGCCCAGGTCGGGCCATCAGACCGGACCCGACGACCTGATGGTGCTGCGGTCGATGCGGGTGGGAGATGATCGAGCCTGATCTCCGCTTGGTGGATCGGTGGGCACGTGCGTCCCACTGATCCGGTCAACGGCAGATGCTAGTCGATCATTCCGACGGCCGCGAATCGTCGGTCCGGACCCAGGCGAGCCCGCCCTCGACCCGGGCCAGGCGGTAGCCCGCGGCGAGGGCTCGCAGGCTCTCGCCGTCCACGACGAAGCGGGTCGGACCGGCGATGTCGACGACCAGCGCCGACGCGTCCTCCTGCACGGCCGCCTGGGCTGCGGTGCGCGCGGCGACCGGGACGGGGCGCGCCTCGGGGTTCCAGGCCGCGAGCGACGCGGTGCTCGTGAAGGCCAGGAGCCCCTTCCTCCCGTCGGGGGTCTGCGTCAGGACCGCGGCCATGTCGCTGGACTTGTCGTGCGCCAGCCCGGCCTCGTCGATCTCGACCTCGCCGAGGACGGCGACGACAGGCACCAGGACCCGGGCCGACTGCAGGGCCGCCAGCGCGCTGACGTAGGCGTCGTTGCCGCCGCCGGCCCCGTAGGCGCCGAGCGCCGTGGCGAGCGCGGGGTCGGCGCTGCCGTCGTCGTCGGGGAAGGCCGGGCCCTGCAGCACACGCTCGTTCATCGGTCCCAGTCTGCCCCAGCACGCGGGACCGAGCGCCCTCGGGCATGTGCCACCCTGGAGAGATGGACGACGTCGCCTGGGCCGCACTGGCACTGTCGCTGACCGTGGTCGGCGGCATCTACACCTACGTGGCCTACCAGCGCCGCGGACTCGCCGCCGGCCTGCGCGGTGCGGGGCTGACGCTGCTCCCCCTGGCCGCCTACCTCACCGACACGCTGCGCATGTTCACCCGCATCGGCGACGCGGTGGTCGACTGGGCCACCGGGCTCGTCTTCAGCCCCTCGGTCTGGGTCGGCGTCGTCGTCGCCGGGGTGTCGGTGCTGCTGCTCGGCACGTCGCGGGTGCTCACCCGGCGCGTGCCTGGCAGGTCGGAGCAGGCGCTGCCCGAGCCGGCCGGGCCTGCGGCT
>JBFJKO010000131.1:0-8008 GCA_041634935.1 Nocardioides sp. | reverse complement strand
GTCGAGGTAGCGGATCGTCTCCTCCTCGGCGGCGTCGGGCGTGGGGGTCTCGAGGAAGAAGTCGTACGTCTCGCGCGTGCGGTCGTGGGCGACCGGGATGATCTGCAGCACGATCATGCTGCTGCGACAGCAGGCGGCCACCACGTCCCCCGTCCTGCGTGGGCGTCTGTACGACGTCGTCCACACCTGGCAGCGCACGCTCGCGAGCGCGCTGCTGGACGCCGGGTTCACCGACCTCCAGGCCCAGGCGGCCGCCGAGGCAGCGACCGCCCTGTGGCAGGGGTCGATCACCCGCTGGTTGGGCGACGACGACCCCGGCACGCTCGGGTCGCACCTCGCGGCGGCCTTCGCCGCCCTGGCCTAGCCGTCGCGCGGCGAGTCCGAGCCGCACGACAGTCGCGCCCACACCCGCTTGCCCCCGTCGGCGTCGTCCACGCCCCAGGCGTCGGCCAGGCTCGCCACGATCGTCAGACCGCGCCCGGAGACCCCCTGGGCGTCGAGGTCGGCGTCGAGCTGCACCGGTCGCGACGTCAGGGCCGGGACCGGCGGTGCGCCATCGTCGGCGACCGCGATCGTGACCGCGTCGTCCTCCAGCAGCACCGACACCTCCATGTGTCGCCCCTCGCCGTGCCGCACCGCGTTGGCGGCGAGCTCGGTCACGCACAGCGCGACGTCCTCGACCACGGTCTCGTCGTGGGCCGCCACCAGGTCCCGCACGAAGTGCCGCACCTTCGGCACGCTCTCGGGCTCGGCCTCGAACCGCGCCGTGCGGTGGTCGCCCCGACTCGACCGGTCCTCGCCGCACAACCGCACCGCGACCAGCGCGATGTCGTCGTCTCGTCGGGTGGGCGCCATGCGATGGAGCAGCTGGTCGCACAGCTCCTCGACGCTCGGCTCGCCCTGGGCCAGCTCGGCGAGCTCGTGGCACAGCCGCGCCAGGCCGGTGTCCAGGTCCTCGCCGCGGCGCTCCACCAGTCCGTCGGTGAAGAGCAGCACGGTCGCCCCTGCTTCGAGGACCACCTCGTGCTCGAGGCGCTCGGCCTCCGCGTCGAGCCCGAGCAGGAGGTCGTAGTCGTCGGTCTCCAGCCCCTCCACCGAACCGTCGGCGTGCAGCACGACCGGCTGCGGATGGCCGGCGTTCGACCACCGCAGGCGCCGCGCCCCGCGACGCTCCTCCTCCGGGCTCTGCTCGAGCCGCGCGACCACCGCCGTCGCGGTGGCCTCGACGCCCAGGGTCTGCAGGGCACGCTCGACCCCACGCAGCACGTCGGCCGGCCCCTCGCCGCTGTAGACGGCGACCGCACGCAGCAGCCCTCGCAGCTGACCCATGGCCGCGGCCGCCGCGGTGTCGTGACCGACGACGTCACCGATGACCACCACCGGGTCACCCTCGGCCTGCACGAAGGCGTCGTACCAGTCGCCGCCGACCTGGGCGGTCTCGGCCGCGGCCTCGTAGCGCACCGCGATCTCGAGGCCCTCCGGCTGGGGCGGCGGGGTGAGCAGGCTGCGCTGGAGCCCCTCGGCGAGCTCTCGCTGCTCGGCGAAGAGCCGGGCGTTGTCGAGGGTGAGCCCGGCGCCGGTGGCGACCTCGGCGAGCGTGTCGACGTCGTCCTCGCGGAACGGACCGCGCTCGGCCGACCGGAACACGGTGAGGAGGCCGACGACCCGGTCGTGACCTCGCAGCGGGACCACCGCGACGTGACACGGCTCCAGCACGTCCAGGAGCTCGTGCACCTCGCCGGCGTCGAAGACGTCGCGCAGCGCGGAGCCGGCGTCCTCCCCGACCAGCGGTCGGTCGGTCTCGAGGGCGGCCGGCAGGAAGGAGACGTCGCACAGGTGCGCCATCCGGATCTCGGCGAACCGGTCGAGCCACGGCTGCTGCGTCGGGTCGCGGTGCCACGCCCCGACGTCGCGCAGGGTCGGCAGCCGACCCTCCCGCTCGCGCTCGGTCACCAACGTGGCCACGCACCAGTCGGCGATCTCGGGCACCACCAGGGAGCCGAGCCGGCTGACGGCCTCCTCGACGTCCAGCGTGCCGGACAGCCGCTGGGTGACGTGCGCGACGAGGGCACGACGACGCTCGTTGCGCTCGACCTGCTCGCGGCTGCGGTGCTGCTCGGTGACGTCGACGAAGTAGACGGCCAGGCCGTCGTCGCTCGGCCACGCCCGCACCTCGTACCAGGCGTCCCGGGTGCCGACGTAGTGGGCGTCGAAGAAGGCCGGGGTCCCGGTGCGCACCGCGGTGCGGTACTCCTCCTCGAAGCGCGTGCCGAGGGTCCCGGGGAAGGCCTCCCACAGCACCTGGCCGATGACGGCGCTGCGGTTGACGCTCATCAACCGCTCGGCCTCGAAGTTGAGGAAGGTGAAGCGCCACTCGTGGTCGAGCTGCATGAAGGCGGTCGGCATGGTCTCGAGGAGCCGCGCGACCCGGGCCTCGCCCTCGCGCACCGCCGTCGTGTCGTAGGCAGCGCCCAGCAGCCGCACCGCGGTGCCGGTGTGGTCGCCGATGGCGCGACCCCGAGCGCCGATCCAACGCTGCCCACCTCCCGGCAGCCGGATGCGGTACTCCGCGGCGTAATCGCCGCAGGTCGAGATCGCCTCGTCGAGTGCCGCCCTGACCCGCATCAGGTCGTCGGGGTGCAGAGCGTCGTCGAACATCTCGATCCGGCCCGTGAAGGACGCCTGGTCGAACCCGAACAGCGCGAGCAACCGGTCGTCCCAGCGCATGTCGCCCGTGACGAGGTCCCAGTCGAAGACGCCGACGCCGGCGGAGTCGGCGGCCATGCGCCAGGTGAGCTGGCTGTCCTCGAAGTCGCTGCTGAGCGCGGCGAGCTCGAGCTCGGCGGTGACCGACATCGAGAGCCGCTGCAGGGTGGCGACGTCGGCCTCGGTCCACTCCCTGGGCTCCGGGGCATGCACCGAGAGTGCGCCGACCGCCTGCCCCTCGCTCGAGAGGAGCGGGACACCCAGGTAGCTGACGATGACACCGCACTTGACCGGGCTGAGGTGGGCCGAGCGCTCGTCCTGGGCGGCGTCGACGATCGCGAGCGGCCCGCGTCGGCGCACCGTCAGGGCGCACAGGGAGTCCTCGACCGGGTTGTCGTGAGCCACCCGGGCGTGCTCCCCGAACTCACCGACCACCAGCTCGACGTCGGTGACGAGGGCGATGTGTGCGGTCGCCATCCCCAGGAGCGTCGCGGCGAGCTCGCAGAACCGGTCGAGCGACGGGCCCTGCGGGACGGTGGCCGCCAGCCGGGCGGCAGCCTCGACGCGGGCGCGGTGCT
Organism: Nocardioides sp.; assembly: GCA_041634935.1. Lineage (GTDB taxonomy): Bacteria > Actinomycetota > Actinomycetes > Propionibacteriales > Nocardioidaceae > Nocardioides. The sequence goes on along the minus strand of JBFJKO010000131.1, from coordinate 4,724 downwards.
CGCCACCGGGGGTCTCCGGCTCAGGTGCCGTCACGCCGTCCCCCGATCATGCCTCGCCGCACGCCTGGGCGCGATCGGCCCTGCCCGGCGATCCTACGACCTGCACGATGAGGTGCGGGACCGATCGCTGAGCTCGTCGGGTGCTCGTCGGGTGCTCGCCGGGTCGTCGTCACGTGGTCGGGCGGGCGACGGCGCGAGGGCGCAACGGTTCGGCGATGTCCTGGATGCGGCGGGTCGCGAGCTCGATCATCAGCTGCGCCGCCGGCGAGAGCACCGCGCCCGAGCGGTGCACGACCGCGAAGGTGTCCCACTGGCGCGGGCGCAGCTGGACCCAGCCGGCGTTGGGGGCCAGGCGCGGCAGCAGCTGCTCGGCCGCTCCCTTGGGGATCACCGAGTCGGCGAGACCGAGGCCGACGAGCTCGACGGCGGTCTCGATGTCCTCGACCTCGATCCGGGTCTGCGGGTTGCGGCCGGTCTCGTGCAGCATCTGGCGCAGCGTGTTGCGGGTCGCGTCGACCTCGCTGTACGTCGTCTCCGAGAGCACCAGTGTCGCCAGCGCGAGACGGTGGGCCGTGACCGGAAGCTCGAGCCGCGCCGGGTCGGCGCTGATGTAGACGAGCTCCTCCCGGGCGACCGGGGTGACGGTCATCCCCTCGGCCGACACCGTCGAGACCGCCAGCATCGCCGCCTCGAGGCGACCGCGCCGCAGCTCGTCGGCCACCTCGGTGGAGTTCTGCCCGACCAGCTCGACCCGCACGCCGGGGTAGCGCGCGAGCACGTCGGCGATCAGCCCGGCGCCGGCGTAGAGACGGGCGATGCCGAACATCCCGAACCGGATCGTCCCGGTCTCGAACGACTTGACCGCCTGGACCGCCTGCCGCGCCGCGTCGACCGAGGCGAGCACCTGCTCGGCGTACGGGCGCAGCGTGTCGGCGACGGTGGTGGGGACGACGCCGCGACCGACGCGGCGGAAGAGCTGGACGCCCAGCGTCTTCTCCAGCGCCCGGATCTGCTCCGACACCGAGGGCTGCGCGTAGCCGAGCTCCTCGGCGGCCCGCGTGAGCGAGCCGTACTCGTAGGTCGCGAGGAAGCACGTGAGCTGGTGGAGTGAGAGCACGGTCACATGAAACCATAGGTTGGGCCTATGGCTCGACCAGGAAGAAGAGGCTACCCCTATGCGTTGCCAACGGTCAGAATAGGGACATGTTCACTCACACCTGCACCTCCTGCTCCCGCCGTCAGCTCATCTTCCCCACCCAGATCACCTCGGTGACCGGCGTCACCGGTGACATGTCCGTCTCCTTCACCTGCTGGTGCGAAAGCGAGCAGAGCGTCGTCACCGACAACCTCTTCGCGATCGGCCGTCAGACCCGCGAGTCCGTCGCCGCCTGATCACTCCCCCTGGGCCCCAGGGGTTCGCTCCGGCCTCGGCCCGAACAGCGGTCTGCTGAACTAGGGCCATGTCGCACGCACACGAGCGCGAGGTCGCCGAGGCAGCCCAGCTGCTCGAGCGGGCCCTGATCGAGGTCAAGAAGGTCGTCGTCGGCCAGGACGCGATGGTCGAGCGGATGCTGATCGGGCTCCTGGCCCGTGGGCACCTCCTCCTCGAAGGAGTCCCCGGCGTCGCCAAGACCCTCGCGGTCCGCACCCTCGCCGACGTCGTCGGCGGCAGCTTCTCGCGCCTGCAGTTCACCCCGGACCTGATGCCCGGCGACATCACCGGCACCCGCGTGTGGCGGGCCAGCACCGAGACGTTCGACGTCGAGCGCGGCCCCATCTTCGCCAACCTGGTGCTCGCCGACGAGATCAACCGCGCGCCCGCCAAGGTGCAGTCGGCCCTGCTCGAGGCGATGGCCGAGAAGCAGGTCTCCATCGCCGGCACCAGCCACGCCCTGCCCGACCCGTTCCTCGTGCTCGCCACGCAGAACCCGGTCGAGTCCGAGGGCGTCTACCGCCTCCCCGAGGCCCAGCGGGACCGCTTCCTGCTCAAGGTCGACGTGCCCTACCCGACCGGGCAGGAGGAGTTCACGATCCTGCAACGGATGTCGGTCGACCCGCCCCATGCCGAGCAGGTCTTCGAGCCCGCCGACGTGCTGCGACTCCAGAAGGTCGCCGACAGACTGTTCGTGCACCACTCGGTCGCCTCCTACCTCGTCAACCTCACCGTCGCCACCCGCTCCCCCGAGCGCTACGGCCTGGCTCACCTCAGCGGCGCCATCGAGCTCGGCGTCAGCCCGCGTGCGTCGCTCGGGATGCTGGCCGCCGGTCGCGCGCTCGCCCTGCTGCGCGGGCGCTCCTACGTGCTGCCCGCCGACATCGTCGAGATCGCCTCCGACGTGATGAGCCACCGGCTGCTGCTCTCCTTCGACGCGGTGGCCGACGGAGCCGACCCGCGCGACATCGTCCGCGAGGTCATCGCGGCCGTGCCGCAGCCCACCGTCGCCTCCCGTGAGGACCCCGACGGGCAGCGCCCCCGCTTCGACGCCGAGCCGACGGGGCCGAACGGGCCGGAGTACGTGGAGCAGGCGTGAGCGACGACCTCCCTGCTCTCGACGGCAGCACCTCGCCCGAGGCCGTCTTCGCGGCGCTGGACCTCGCCGTACGACGCCGACTGCCCGGACGGATGCACGGCGAGCAGCAGGGGCTGCGGCTCGGGTCGGGCTCGGAGCCCGAGGAGGTCGTGCGCTACCGCCCCGGCGAGGACGACGTCCGCCGCATCGACTGGAACGTGACCGCCCGCTCGGCCGGGGTCCCACACGTGTGGCGGCTGCTCGCCCAGCACGAGCTCGAGACCTGGGTGCTCGTCGACGACACCCCCAGCATGGCCTTCGGCACCGTGACGCACGAGAAGCGCGACATCGCCACCGGCGTCGTGGCCGCGATCGCGCTGCTCACCGCCGGCCCCGGCAACCGTCTCGGCACGGCCCACCTGAGCAGCAGCGGCTTCGAGTGGTCGGCACCTTTGCCGTCCCGGGCCGCCGCCCATCGAGCGCTACGGCGTCGGCGCGCAGCCGTCACGACTCCGCCCGCCTCCCCCACCACGACACCCGGCCCCGACCTCGGTCAGGCCCTGCGAGGCTTCGGTGCGCGCCACAGCCGACCGGGCGTGCGCGTGGTGATCACCGACTTCGTGGATCCCGCGGGTGCTGTCGAGCGCCCCTTCGCCTGGGAACGGCCGCTGCGCAGGTTGGCCGCGGCCCACGAGGTGCTCGTCGTCGAGGTCGTCGACCCCCGCGAGCTCACGCTGCCGGACGTCGGGGCGGTCACCCTCGTCGACCCGGAGAGCGGGCGCCGGCGCGAGGTGTGGACCTCCGACCGCCGCGTGCGTGAGCGCTACGCCGCGATGACCGCCGCCCACCGCGAGGCCACGGCCGAGGCGGTGAGGTCCGCCCGTGCCGGGCACGTCCTGCTGCGTACCGACCGCGACTGGGTGCGTGACCTCGCCCGCCACGTGCACGGACGCCCGCTGCGGCACGGCGCCCCGGCCCGCGGAGGGGTGCCTGCATGAGTCTCGCCTCCCCGGTCTGGCTGCTCCTCCTCCTGCCGGTCACCGCGCTCGTGGCGGCGTACCTGCTCCAGGCGAAGCGCCGCAGCCGCTACGCCGTCACGTTCGCGACGCTGCCGATGCTCGAGCGCCTCATCCCCGCCAAGCCGGGCTGGCGGCGCCACCTGCCGGCGACGCTGCTGGTGCTCGGCTTCGTCGCGATGACCGTCGCCGCTGCTCGGCCCCAGGTCGACGTGGAGGTGCCGCGCGAGCGCGCCACCGTGATCGTCGTCGTCGACGTCTCCCTGTCGATGGAGGCCACCGACGTCACCCCCGACCGCATCTCGGCGGCCAGCGACGCCGCTCAAGGGTTCGTGGCCGGGCTCCCCGACGGGTTCAACGTCGGCATCGTGACCTTCGCCGGTTCGGCGACCGTGCTCGCGCCGCCGTCCACCGACCACCAGGCCTCGATCTCGGCGCTCGACCGACTCGTGCTCGACGAGGGCACCGCCATCGGGGACGGCGTCCTGACGTCGCTGGCCCAGATCGAGTCGACGGCCGCGATCGACGGCGTGACCGGCACCGAGGAGGTGCCCGCACAGATCGTGCTGCTCAGCGACGGCACCAACACCGTCGGCAGCAGCATCGACCAGGCCGCCTCGTCGGCGATCGACGCGCGCGTGCCCGTCTCGACCATCGCCTACGGCACCTCCACCGGCACCGTCGACGTCAACGGGGAGACCGTGCCGGTGCCCGTCGACCAGGCCTCGCTCGACTCGCTCGCGCAGGCGACCGGCGGCACGGGGTACGCCGCGGAGTCGGCCGAGGCGCTCGACCAGGTCTACGACGACATCCAGACCTCGATCGGGTTCACCACCGAGCAGCGCGACGTGACGCCGTGGGTCATCGCGGTCGCGCTGCTCCTCGGGCTCCTGGCGGCGGGTCTGTCGCTGCGGTGGTTCGCACGACTGCCGTGATGGTGGACGAGCAGTCGGCCACCGCCCTGGTCATCGAGTAGTCGGCCACGCGACGAAGGAGCGGGCCGACGTATCGAGATGCCGCAACGTAAGCGCGCACCTCACCACATCTCGATACGCCGGTCGCTCGCTGCGCTCGCACCCCGGCTACTCGATGACCACCCCGCCGCCCAGGTCATCGAGTAGACGGCCACGCGACGAAGGAGCGGGCCGACATATCGAGATGCCGCAACGAAAGCGCGCACCTCACCACATCTCGATAC
>JBFJKO010000130.1:0-8027 GCA_041634935.1 Nocardioides sp. | reverse complement strand
TGCTGGCGCTGCTCGGCGTCCTGGCGTCGGGGTTCCTGCTGCTCACCGCCGGAGGCGCCTCGGCGGCCGCCCCGTCGACGAGCGACCACCTGCTGAGCGCGCCCCTCACGCCCGAACCGACCCAGGCACCCACCCAGGGCCCGACCCAGGAGCCGGGCGTGCAGGGACCGCAGGGACCGGTAGGTCCCTCGGGGCAGGACGGCGACACCGGCTCGGGCGACGTCGTGATCGACATCGGCGGACTGGCCGAGCAGCCCAGCTCGTCGGTCGTCCTGCTGCTGACCATCACCCTGCTGTCCCTCGCCCCGGCGATCCTGCTCACCTGCACCAGCTTCACCAAGATCCTGGTGGTGCTCGGGCTCACCCGCAACGCCCTCGGCCTCCAGCAGACGCCGCCCAACCAGGTGCTCACCGGGCTGGCGCTCTTCCTCAGCCTCTTCATCATGTCGCCGGTGCTCGCACAGATGAACGAGGTCGGCCTCCAGCCCTACCTCGACGGAGAGCTGAGCGCGAGCGCGGCGTTCGACGTCGGCGTCGCGCCGCTGCGTGACTTCATGCTCGCCCAGACCGGCGACGACGAGCTCGAGCTGCTGACCAACGTCGCGCACCGCGAGCTGCCGGCCACGCGCGACGAGACCCCGCTCAGCACGCTGATCCCGGCCTTCGTGCTCAGCGAGATCAAGCAGGCCTTCATCATCGGCTTCATCATCTTCATCCCGTTCCTCGTGATCGACATCGTCGTCAGCGGGGCCCTGATGGCACTCGGCATGATGATGATGCCTCCGGTGATGGTGTCGCTGCCGTTCAAGCTGTTGCTGTTCGTGCTCGTCGACGGCTGGTCGTTGGTCATCACGGCCCTCGTCTCCAGCTACGCCTAGGAGGGCTGACCCCCATGACCGACACCGACGTCATCGAGATCGCGATGAAGACCATGATGATCGCGCTCAAGCTCTCCGCGCCCATCCTCCTCAGCGCGCTCACGGTCGGCTTCGCCGTGTCGTTGTTCCAGTCGATGACGCAGATCCAGGAGTTCACCCTCGCCTTCGTGCCCAAGCTCGTCGCGGTCGGCGTTGCCCTCCTCATCAGCGGCAACTGGATGCTGCACACCTTGGTCACCTTCACCCAGGAACTGTTCGCGATGATCCCGTCGCTGCTGGTCTGACCCGCCACCCGACCCGACGCCCCGACCTGACCTGACGCTGCCATGGACCTGATGATCGCCGGCCAGCCCGCGCTCGCGCTGCTGCTGGCGTCGGTGCGCCTCGTGGCCTGGCTGGCCGTCGTCCCGCCGTTCTCCTCGCGCTCGGTACCGATCGGCGCCAAGGTCGTGCTGAGCCTCGGCCTCGCCATCGCCGTGGCTCCGGCGATGGCCCAGAGCCCCGTGCCCGTGGACACCTGGGGCTTCATCGTCACCGCGGTCACCCAGGCCGGCATCGGCCTCGGCATGGGTTTCGTGACCTCGCTGCTCTTCGCGGCGATCGCCGCAGCCGGGAGCCTGATCGACCTCTTCGGCGGCTTCTCGCTCGCCCAGGGCTACGACCCGCTCGGCATGAACATGACCACCGTGATGGGCAAGCTCCACTCGATGCTGGCCACGGTGCTGCTCTTCGTCAGCGGTGGCCACCTGCTCGTGGTCGGCGGCCTGCTGCGCACCTTCGAGCTGCTGCCCATCGGCGAGTCGCCGGAGATCGCCGGCGCCTACCAGGTGCTCGTCCGCGCCTTCGGGGTCTTCTTCGTCACCGCCGTCCAGGTCGCGCTGCCGATGGTGGCGGTGCTCTTCCTGGCCGATCTCGGCCTCGCCCTCATGACCAAGGTCGCGCCCCAGCTCAACGCGATCAACGTGATGTTCCCGGCCAAGATCGGCCTCACCCTGCTCCTGGTCGGTCTGTCCTTCCCGGTCCTGCCGGGGGTCGTCGACTCCCTGGTGGAGCTGGCGATGGAGGCCACCGCGGCCCTGGCCGGAGGGGGGTGAGCGATGTCGGCGAGCGAGGAGAAGACCGAGAAACCGACTCCCAAGAAGGTCAAGGAGTCGCGCAAGGAGGGGCAGGTCGCGCGCACCCAGGAGCTGGGTCAGTGGGCCGCCCTGCTGCTGGGCACCGTCGCCTTCCCGGCAGCGGTCCGCTACGAGATCGGCGCGCTCGACGACCTGATGTCGACCGCGCTCGACACGATCAACGACCCCACGACCGACCGCGCGCTCGAGCTGCTGAGCACCGGCTTCTGGCACGCGTTCGTCGTGCTGATCGTGCTCAGCGCGGGGATGCTGGTGATCAGCGCGGCGGTGACCCTGTGCCAGGGCGGCTTCTACCTCGCCACCAAGGCCGTCCAGCCCAAGGCCTCCAAGCTCGACCCCATCAAGGGGATCAAGCGCATCTTCGGGCCCCAGGCTGCGTGGGAGGGCGTCAAGATGCTCATCAAGTGCGCCATGGTCGCCCTGCTCGTCTACAGCTCGGTCCGGGCGATGATGCCCCTGCTCGGGGGCATGGTGCCGATGGGCGTGGTCCTCTCGCTCACCGGCGAGCGGGCCATGTCGCTGCTGCGCGCCGTCGGGGCCGCAGGCCTGGTCATGGCCGCCCTCGACTACCTCGTCGTACGACGCCGAACCGGCAAGCAGACCCGGATGTCGAAGAGCGAGATCAAGCAGGAGCACAAGCAGCAGGAGGGCGACCCGCTGCTCAAGGGAGCCATCAGGTCACGCCAGATCGCGGCGTCGCGCAACCGCATGATCGCCGACGTCACCCAGGCCGACGTGGTGCTGGTCAACCCCACCCACGTCGCGGTGGCCCTGCGCTACGAGGCCGAGCGGGGCGCGCCGGTGGTGGTCGCCCGGGGGGCCGGGCTGATCGCGTCGAGGATCCGCGAGCAGGCCGCCGAGCACGACGTCCCGATGGTGCGCGACGTCCCCCTCGCGCGGGCTCTCTACGGCTCGACCGAGGTCGGGCAGGAGATCCCGGCCGAGCTCTTCGCGGCGGTGGCGCACGTGCTCGCGTTCGTGATCAGCCGTCGTACGCGCGGGGTCCGCGGCGGCACGCACCGCTCGCCGCGGACCGAGGCCGACCTGCCGGAGGTGCCCGCCATCGGGCGCCGCCGACGTCGTACGCCGAACCCGCTCGCACCCGTCACCTGATCGGTCGGGCCGGAGGCCTCAGGTCGACGGCTGCGGGGCCGATGGAGGAGCGGACGCCAGGACGGCGTCGCGCGCGCCACGGACGGCCAACCCCGTAGTCGACCCACCGGAAGGCACGCTCCATGGCGCTGAAGCGACTCACCCAGCTCGGGGTGCCCGTCGGCATCGTGCTGATCGTCGTCATGCTGGTGATCCCGCTGCCGGCCGTGGTCCTGGACCTGCTCATCGCCGCCAACATCACCGGCGCTCTCCTCATCCTGCTGACCGCGATGTTCGTGGTACGTCCCCTCGACTTCGCCTCGTTCCCGGCCGTGCTGCTGGTGATGACGCTCTTCCGGCTCGCCCTCAACGTCAGCGCCACCCGGTTAGTGCTCACCGACGGCTACGCGGGCAAGGTGATCGACACGTTCGGCCACTTCGTGGTCGGCGGCTCGCTCATCGTCGGCCTGATCATCTTCGTGATCCTGCTGATCATCCAGTTCGTCGTCATCACCAACGGCGCGGGCCGCGTGGCCGAGGTGGGCGCCCGCTTCACCCTCGACGCGATGCCGGGCAAGCAGATGGCGATCGACGCCGACCTCAACTCCGGCCTCATCGACGAGGAGACCGCCCGGCGGCGTCGCATGGAGGTGCACGCCGAGGCGGACTTCTACGGGGCGATGGACGGTGCCTCCAAGTTCGTCAAGGGCGACGCGATCGCGGCCATCCTGATCACGGTCGTCAACCTGCTCGGCGGCTTCGCGATCGGCATGGCGCAGCGCGGCATGACCGCCGGCGACGCGATCACGACGTACTCGTTGCTCTCCATCGGCGACGGGCTCGTCTCCCAGATCCCGGCCCTGCTGCTCTCGGTCGCCACCGGCCTCATCGTGACCCGCGCCGCCGGCGACCCGGCCGAGGCCTCCGACATGGGCTCCGACATCATGCGGCAACTCATGGCCACCCGGATGCCGCTGCGGATCGCGGGCTTCTCCGGGATGGCGCTGTGCCTGATCCCCGGCCTGCCCAAGATCCCGTTCCTCGTCGCCGGAGGGGCGCTGCTCCTCCTCTCGAGCCGGGTCGAGGCGACCGGGTCGAGCGCACCCGGCGGGGCCCACGCCGCGCTCAAGGGCGGCACGCCGGCCGAGACCGCGGCCCTCGAGCGCTCGCGCGACCACCCCGAGGCCCTGGCCGAGGAGATCCAGGTCGACCCGCTCGGTCTCGAGCTCTCGGCCGACATCATCGACCTCGTCGACACCGCGTCCGGGGGTGACCTGCTCGAGCGGGTCAAGGCCCTGCGCCGCAAGGTCGCCGGCGACCTCGGCGTCGTCGTGCCGCTGGTGCGCACGCGCGACAACCTCGACCTGCCGAGCGCCACCTACGTGATCAAGCTCTTCGACATCGAGGTCGCCCGCGGCGAGGCCCCCGCCGGGCGGGTGCTCGCGATCGGCGACTTCCTCGGCTCCCTCCCCGGCGAGCCGACCCAGGAGCCCGTGTTCGGCCTCGACGCCAAGTGGATCCCGGCCGAGCTACGCCACCAGGCCGAGCTGGGCGGCGCGACTGTGATCGACCGGTCCGCCGTGATCACCACCCACCTCGCCGAGGTCGTGACCTCGCACGCCGCCCGACTGCTCGGTCGGGAGGACGTGCGGCTGCTCACGGACGTCGTGCGGCGCACCCACCCCAACGTCGTCGACGAGCTGACCCCGACGCACCTCTCCCTCGGCGAGGTGCAGCGCGTGCTGCAGTCGCTGCTCGACGAAGGACTGTCGGTGCGCGACCTCGTGCGCATCTACGAGGCCCTGTCGCTGCGCGCGCCGGTGAGCAAGGACCTCGACGGGCTCGTCGAGGCCGCCCGCGTGGCGCTCGGCCCGGGCGTCGTCGCGCCGTACGTCGCCGACGGCGTCGTCCACGTCATGAGCCTCGACCCGCAGCTGGAGCAGCGGATGCTCGAGACCATGCGCACCAGCGAGCAGGGCGCGATGATCGCGCTCGACGCGGTGACGCTGCAGACGCTCATCGGCTCCGCGGCCCAGCTGCTCGTCGACAACGAGAACCGCAACGTGCGACCGGTCCTGGTGTGCGCTCCGCAGCTACGTCCCGCCGTACGGCGTCTGCTGCGGCCGGCGATCGACCGGCTCCCCGTCCTGTCCTACCCCGAGCTGACCGGGTCCGCCAACGTCCGGTCCGCCGGCATCGTCACGGTCGAACGCACCATGGAGGTCAACGCATGAACCTGCTGTCCGTACCTGTCCTGGGCGCCGCGGCGCTCCTCGCCGGCCCGACCCTGTGGCAGGGCCTGGTGGTGGGCGCCGTCCCGCTGGAGCACTCCCTGAGCCGCTACTTCGTCACCGTCGCGCTGGTGTGGGCGGCGCTCTCGGCCGTGGCGCTGCTCATCGAGGCCACCGGGCCGCCGCTCGAGCCCGCGCGGGCACGGGCGCGCACCGACGAGGCAGGCCCCGGCCGGCCCTCCGGAGAGCCTCCGCACGGCGACTGAGCGGGTCGCTCAGCCGGCAGCCAGGGCAGCCGCCACGTCGACCGACAGACCGGTCTCCCGCTCGGAGACCTCCCACAGCCGGCGGATCGCCTCGGCGCTGCCGGGCCGCACGAGCGGCCGGCGTACCGGCGGGCCCGTGGTGGCGAAGAGCGGGCCGTACATCGTGGCGCCGCGCGCGGCCGGGTCGGTCGCCGCCCGGAGCTGGCTCAGCGCACCCCGCGGCACCGACATCCCGGTGCGCTTCGTCAGCAGGTGGAAGAAGCGCCCGAGCGGCCCTCCTCCCCCGGACTCGACGGTGGTCGTCTGGAGGTCGGAGTCGGTCAGCCCGGGGTGCGCGGTGAGGGCGATCGTGTCGACGCCCGCGGCACTGAGCTGCTGCTGCAGGCCGACGGCGAAGTGCCGGTTGGCGAGCTTGGAGTTGCCGTAGGCGCGCCAGGCGTCGTACGAGCCGTCGAGGTGCGGGTTGCTCGGGTCGAGGGCGCGTCCGGTGTGCTGCGCCGTGCTGGTCAGCGTGACGATCCGCGAACCGGGCGTGCGGAGCACGGTCGGCAGCAGGTGCGAGGTGAGCGCCCAGTGACCCAGGTGGTTGGTGCCGAGCTGGGTCTCGAAGCCGTCGACGGTACGTCCCTCCGGCGTCGCCATCACGCCGGCGTTGTTGATCAGCAGGTCGATCCGGGCGTGACGCCCGAGGATCTCCGCCGAGGCGCGGGCGACCGACGCGAGCGACCCGAGGTCCAGCTCGAGGACCTCGAGCGAGGCGTCGGGGTGGGCCGCGAGGAGCTCGGTGCGTGCCGCGGCCGCCTTCTCCTGGTTGCGCGCCGCCATCACCACGTGCGCCCCGGCTCCGGCCAGGGCGTCCGCCGTCGCGAGGCCCAGGCCCCCGTTGGCTCCCGTGACCACGGCGGTGCGCCCGCTCTGGTCGGGGAGGTCGTCGAGGGTCCAGGACATGCGGTGCTCCTTCAGCGTCGGGTCGAGCAGGACGTCGGGGGTCGGCTCAGCCGACGACCTCGAACGTGATCCCCGCAGCACGGAGCCGACCGAGCAGGTTGTCGCCCATCGCCTGCACCGGCGTGACGGAGCCGGCGGACGCCGGGTTGTCGTCGAAGGCCAGGCACAGGGCCGACTCGGCGAGCATCTTGGAGGTCTCGCCGTAGCCGGGGTCACCGCCGGAGACGCGCGTGTGCAGCGTGCGGCCGTCACCCTCGGCGACGAAGTCGACGCTGAAGCGCGACTTCGCACGCTTCGACGCGTCGGGGCCCTCGCCCTGCGGAACCTTGCCGAGCAGGAAGTTGCGGGCCGGCTTGACCTGCGCCGCGACGCCGATGAGCGAGGCACCGACCGCACCGCCCACGGCGTACCGCAGCGTCTTGGTGCCCGCGAAGTGGGAGTAGCGGAACTCCGGGCCGTACGCCGTCAGTGCCGCGCCGCTGCGCGCCACCACCTGGGGGTCGATCGTCGGCAGCGGGACGAGCCAGTAGCCCAGGACCGGGTCCTTGCCCGGCTTGCCGGCCACGGCGCGCGACGAGCGCCCCTCCTGGCGCGCCTCGGCCCGGCGCCGCTCCTTGGCGGTCGCGGCCATCTGCTTCGCGCGCGAGAAGGCGCCCATCGCGGAGTGGAACGTGCCCCCGGAGAAGGTGCCGTTGCTGCGGACGACGCCGCGCATCGTCACCGGGCCGGATGCCTTGAGCTGCTGGACGGTGAAGTAGGCGCCCAGGTCGTGCGGGATGGAGTCGAAGCCGCAGGCGTGCACGATCCGCGCGCCGCTGGCGACGGCGGTCTCGTGGTGCTCCAGCCAGCAACGGTCGACGAACTCCGGCTCGCCGGTCAGGTCGACGTAGTCGGTGCCGGCCGCGGCGCAGGCGGCGACGAGCGGTCCACCGAGCTGGAGGTAGGGGCCCACGGTGGTGGCCACGACCTTGGTGCGGGCCACGGTCTCGGCGAGCGCCTCCTCGTCGGCGGCGTCGACGACGATCAGCTCGAGGTCCATGCTGCCCGGCTTGATCGTGTCGAGGTCGGCGCGGACCTTCTCGAGCTTGGAGAGGTTGCGGCCGGCCAGCGCCCAGCGCAGGCCCACCGGGCCGTGCTCGGCGAGGTACTCGGCGGTGAGGCCGCCGGTGAAGCCGGTGGCACCGAAGAGGATCAGGTCGAGATCGCGGGTCGAGTCAGCGTTGTCAGGCATGTGCCCATCGTGTCAGGTCACTCGACACCTGCCTCGCCCCTACCGGTCTACGACCCCCGAGGCGACCCCTGGTCATCGAGTAGCCGGCCACGCGGCCCCTGGTCATCGAGTAGCCGGCCGCGCGGCCCACCGGTCATCGAGTAGCCGGCCGAAGCGACGAAGTCGCCAAGCCGGCATATCGAGATGCCGCCGCAAGCCTCACCGAGCGTCTCGATACGCCGGTCGCTCGCTGGCGCTCGCACCCC
>JBFJKO010000129.1:0-8064 GCA_041634935.1 Nocardioides sp. | reverse complement strand
GTCGTGGGGGCCGCGCGAGGCGCGGCGGGCGGTGCCGGGTGCACCGCCGTCGGCGAGACGGACGCCCGACAGCGCCCAGCGCGCCGCGTGCGGGAAGAAGTTGCGGTAGGTGATGCGTGCGTGCCCGGGGGGCGTGAGGGCGCAGCCACCGCGCAGCACCATCTGGTTGGACATGAACTTGCCGTTGTACTCGCCGATCGCGCCCGCGGGCGGGTGGAAGCCGGGGTAGGGGTGGTAGGCGGACGACGTCCACTCCCAGCAGTCGCCGTGGACCTGGCGCAGCCGTCCGGTGGTCGCCCCGGCCGGCGCACGCGGGCCGGCGGCGCGGGGGTGGTACGACGTGGTGTCGGCGAGGTTGGCGCGTCCGGACGCCTCCACCGCACCGGCGTCGGCCTGGCCGTCGGTGACCACGGCGTGCTCCCACTCCGCCTCGCTCGGCAGGCGCTTGCCCGCCCAGGTGGCGAAGGCCTCGGCCTCGTAGAAGCTGACGTGGCTCACCGGGAGGCCGGGGTTGACCGGCCAGGTGCCGTGGAGGGTGTGCTCGAACCAGACGCCGTCCTGCTCGGTCCAGTAGAACGGGGCGGCCCAGCCGTCGGCGGAGATGCGGGCCCACCCGTCGGAGAGCCACAGCTCGTGGCGCCGGTAGCCGCCGTCGGCCATGAACTCGAGCCACTCGCCGTTGGTGACCAGCCGGTCGGCCAGCCGGTAGGGCTCGAGCCACTGGCGGTGGCGCGGCAGCTCGTTGTCGAAGCTGAAGCCACCGCCCTCGTGACCGACCTCGACGAGCCCGCCGTCGACGTCGACCCAGCCCAGCTCGTCGGGCTCGCAGCGCGGGCTCGGGGAGCCGGCGTACACGGGCTGCAAGGGGTTGCGCGACAGGACGTGCTTGATGTCCATGAGCAGCAGCTCTTGGTGCTGCTGCTCGTGGTGGAAGCCGAGCTCGATCGTCGGCACGAGCTTGTCGAGCGCGCCCTCGTCGAGGCCGTCGACGAGGTCGCGCATCCGGTCGTCGACCTGACGGCGGTAGACCCCGACGTCGTGCGCGCCCGGGCGGGTGATGAACCCGCGGTCGGCGCGGGAGTACCGGGGCCCCAGCGTCTCGTAGTAGCTGTTGAAGAGGAACCAGTACTTCTCCTGGAACGGCGCGAAGTCCTGCTCGTGCTCGGAGAGCACGAAGGTCTCGAAGAACCACGTGACGTGCGCGCGGTGCCACTTGGTCGGCGACACGTCCGGCATCGACTGCACCGTCTGGTCCTCCGGCGACAGTGGCTCGGCCAGGGACTCGGTGTGGGCGCGGACCTCGGTGTAGCGCTGCACGAGGGACGCGGCGTCCCCTGCCGATGCGGTCATGTGTCGGCCTGCCTTTCACGGGGTGCGGGGCCTGTCACGGTGGAGTGGGACGTCGGGTGCACGTGGACTATTCGGAGCGGTGTCCGAGATCGACGGCACGCATCCACCCTGACTTTCGACGGGGACGACGGGTTCACCCCTGGGTGGGAGGATCACGCGGTGTCGGGCCCGTCCCAGGCCCTTCGGGAACCCGGCATCTCGACCTCCGGGACTGCGGCGTAACGCACCGGTCCCCGCGGTCGTTGACCCGGCATGGACCTTCAGCGTGCCTCCCTGCTCCGTCGTGCCCTGGCGGCGGTCGCGACGATGACCGTCGCGGGCGGACTGCTGGTGGCCACGCCGTCGCCCGCCCCGGCCGTGAGCGGCCTCCAGCAGGCTGACCGCGCCGAGCGGACGATCACCGCCGGCGCGCGCAGCGGCCGGGTGCGCTCGTGGACGCCTCCGGGCCGGGCCACGATCACGCCGGGCGTGATGATGTACACCGCCGGTGCCCAGTGCACGGCCAACTTCGTGTTCACCGACGCCGTCGGCGGCGTCTACCTGGGCTACTCCGCGCACTGCGCGGCGAAGGGCGAGGCCACCGATACCAACGGCTGCGAGGTCGAGTCGCTGCCGCTCGGTGCGAAGGTCGACTTCGTCCGGGGCGGCAGCCTGGTCTCCTCGGGCACACGCCTGGGACGCGGACGGCTGGCCTACTCCTCCTGGATGGCGATGGACCAGGTCGGCACCACCGACGAGCCCACCTGCGCCTACAACGACTTCGCCCTGGTGAAGGTCCGCGCCCGCGACGTCTCCAAGGTCAACCCGAGCGTCCCGCACTTCGGTGGACCCACCGGGATCGACCGCACGGGCACCTCGGCGGGGGAGAGGGTCTACAGCTACGGCAACTCCAGCCTGCGCGCCGGCGTCTCGACCCTGTCGCCCAAGACCGGGATCGCCCTCGGCGACCGCCGCTCCGACGCCGGCTGGAGCCACGAGATCTACACCGTGACCCCCGGAGTCCCCGGTGACTCCGGCTCCGGGTTCATGACGCGCGGCGGCAAGGCCGTCGGCACGCTGTCGACCGTGGCGATCGCCCCGCTCCCGCTCTCCAACCAGATCGGCGACCTGCTGCGCGAGCTCAGGTTCGCCCGCGCCCACTCGGGCATCAAGGGGCTCCGCCTGACCAAGGGCACCCGCGGCTTCTCCGCCTCCTGACCCTTCGTGACCCTCCCCGACCCGGCCTGACCCCGACCTCTCCTGATCGACAGCTCCCGCACACACCCCGACCCCGAAGGTGCCGCCATGCTCGGCCTGTTCGACACGTCCGCCCCGCCCGCGCTGCCGGACCTCTCCGGCTCCACCTATGTCGTCACCGGGGCCAACTCCGGGATCGGCCTCGAGGCCACCAAGAAGCTGGCCGCCGCCGGCGGTCACGTCGTCCTCGCGGTCCGCGACGTCGCCCGGGGGGATGCTGCCGCCGCGCAGGTCGACGGCAGCACCGAGGTGCGCGAGCTCGACCTGGCCGACCTCGCCTCGGTGCGGTCCTTCGCAGCCGACTGGGACGCCCCGATCGCCGCGCTCGTCAACAACGCCGGGATCATGATGGTCGCCGAGGGGCGCACCGTCGACGGGTTCGAGCGACAGATCGGCACCAACCACCTCGGCCACTTCGCCCTGACCAACCTGCTGCTGCCCCACGTCACCCACCGGGTCGTCACCGTGTCGTCGGGCCTCCACCACGGCGCCCAGGTCGACCTCGACAACCTGGACCTCGAGGGCGCCTACAAGCCCACCCGTGCCTACCAGCAGTCCAAGCTGGCCAACCTCCTCTTCACCGCCGAGCTCCAGCGCCGTCTCGAAGCGGCCGGCTCCTCGGTGACGGCGCACGCCGCCCATCCCGGCTACTCGGCGACCAACCTCCAGAGCCACCACGCCCACCCGCTCATGAACCGGCTGATGGCGGTGAGCAACCGGCTCGTGGCCACGAGCGCGGAGTTCGGAGCGCGGCCCACGGTGCACGCCGTGGTCGCCGACCTCCCCGGCAACAGCTATGTCGGGCCGACCGGCTTCCAGGGCCTGCGCGGCGCCCCGGGGCCCAACGAGCGCTCGGCGCAGGCGCGCGACGCCGACGTCGCCCGGCGGCTGTGGGACCTCTCCGAGCAGCGGACGGCGGTCGCCTGGGCGCTGTGAGCCCAGCAGGGCAATCTTCCGGTTGCGGTGTTCAAGACGCGTCCGGGGTGTTTCACTGAATCGGTGACACCGCAGGTGCTCCGCCTCGTCGCCGCCGTCCCGGTCGGCGTTGCCGCGGCGCTCTGGACGGTGCACCTCGCGGCCCCGGGCCCGGTGGAGGTCCCACCGTCGTCGGCTGCCGCGCCTGCCGACCCGGTGCTCTCCTCGATGCCCGAGGTGGCCAGCGGCGTCGACCTGGTCCCCGGCGCCGAGGTCGAGCCGCCGGCGAGCACGACGGCGGTGGAGGGCGCCTCGGCGGCCTCGGTCGGGCCCGTTCTCGCCGTGGCCGCGACCTCGTCGGCCGGCGACATCCCGCAGGCCGCGCTGGCGGCCTACCAGCGCTCCGAGACCCTGATCGCGGTCGCCGACCCGGCGTGCCGCCTGTCGTGGCAGCTGCTGGCGGCCCTGGCCCGGGTCGAGTCCGACCACGGACGGCACGGCGGGGCCACGGTGAGGGAGGACGGCGTCAGCCGCCCCTCGATCATCGGCCCGGCCCTGAACGGTCGTCGCGGCAAGGTCCGCGTCGGCGACACCGACGACGGCCGGATCGACGGCGACGACGTCCTGGACCGCGCGGTCGGACCCTTCCAGCTCCTCCCCTCGACCTGGGCCGTCGTCGGGGTCGACGGCGACGCCGACGGCCACCGGGAGCCGCAGGACGTCGACGACGCCGCCCTCGCCGCGGCGGTCTACCTCTGCTCGGGCGACGACGACCTCGCCACCAGGTCCGGGCAGCGCGAGGCCGTCCAGCGCTACAACCGGAGCAGCGACTACGTCGCGACCGTGCTCGGGGTGCTCGACGACTACCTCGCAGCGGCCGAGCCGGAGCCGCTGGACGTCCGGGTCAACGCCGGACAGCTGGTGCCCGTCACGATGGGTCCGACGGCCGCACCCGAGCCCCGCGGCTCGAAGGGCGCGAAGGGTTCGAGGGGAGGCAAGGGCACCAAGAACACCGGGGGAGGAGAGCCTCGCGACTCGGCGCAACCGGCGCCGTACGCCGACCCGCCCGCTGCGGAGCCGAGCCCCGAGCCGACCCCCGTTTCCTCGCCCTCGCCCTCGCCCACGCCCACGCCCACGCCCGAGCCGAGCCCCGAGCCGACGCCGTCCCCCTCGCCCGAGCCGAGTCCCGAGCCGACCCCCCGAGCCGACCGGGGCCCCGGAGCCGTCACCCGAGCCCAGCCCCGAGCCGAGCCCCGAGCCGAGCCCCGAGCCGACCGGTACCCCGGAGCCGTCGCCCGAGCCCAGCCCGGAGCCCAGCCCCGAGCCGACCGGTACCCCGGAACCGACGCCCACCCCCGAGCCCCCAGAGCCCGACGAGCCCGACGAGCCCGACGAGGCGGCCGTCGCCTGGTGCCTCGAGCTGGGCCACGTCGACGACCCGGCGTCGGACGACGACGACTTCGACCGCTGCCTCCTCGAGCAGCAGGAGTCCCCCGCGGACCCCGACGGGCCGACCGAGGAACCGACGACCCTGCCCACGACCCCGCCCACCACCGAGGACGCGGGACGGCCCGCCGGCCGTCGGTCCGGAGCGGGCACGTCGGAGTAGCAGCGGCGGACGCCGCCCGGAGGGTGAGGCGGTGCCTGCTAGACATGTGCCATGTCCATTACTGCGCTCGGCGGCAACCCCGTCACCACCATCGGAGATCTCCCCGCGGTCGGCTCCCCCGCCCCGGCCTTCTCCCTGACCGGCTCCGACTTCAGCGAGGTCTCGCTGACGCCGGGCACCCGCACGGTCATCAACATCTTCCCCAGCGTCGACACCGGTGTGTGCGCGGCGAGCGTGAAGAAGTTCAACGAGCTCGCGGCGAGCCTCGACAACACCGCCGTGGTCTGCGTCTCCCACGACCTCCCGTTCGCCCAGGCCCGCTTCTGCGGCGCCGAGGGCATCGAGAACGTCACCGCTGCCTCGGCCTTCAAGTCGAGCTTCGGGGAGGACTACGGCGTCCGTCTTCTCGACGGCAAGTTCGAGGCGCTCCTGGCCCGTGCGGTCGTGGTCGTCGACGCCGACGGCACCGTGGTGCACACCGAGCTGGTCCCCGAGATCGCTCAGGAGCCCGACTACGACGCAGCGATCGCCGCGCTGAGCTGACGCACCCGAGCGGGCTGGTCAGCGAGGCAGGGCCGACCTGACCAGCCCGAACAGAGCGGCCCCGACGAAGTTCGTCATGCTGAAGTGGTCGTCCCAGAGCACGATGCGTCCGTCGCGCACCTCGAAGGTCCCGCACACCCAGAACTGCGTGCGGAAGCGTCGGTAGGTCAGCACGTCGGTGCGGTCGGTCAGGACGACGTCGCCGTCGGCGGCGAGGTGGTGCATCTGCACCTCGAACCCGATGCCGCGCTGCGCCATGTCGCGCAGCGCCTGGTGCGCACGCCGGCCCCGGACCGTCGGCAACCCCGAGTTGCGCCACTCCACCTCGGGGTCGAGCAGGGCGAGGGCGGTCTCGGAGTCGCCCGCCTCGAGCGCTTCGAGGCACGCGCGCACGACCTGCTCGGCGCTCGTGGAGTCGGGCGTGGAGTCGGAGGTGCCGGTCGGGGTGCCGGAGGTCTCAGCCATGCGCCGAGTCTAGGAGCACCGACACCGGCGTCGGCGTCGTACGACCGCGCAACGTCAGCGAGCCGTGGTCGGTCCAGTGCCCGGCCTCGTCACCGCCGGCCTGCTCGACGCTGGCCCGCGCCGCCAGCACCCGTCCGGGCGCGTCCTTGGCGAGGTCGGTGAGTCGCGACGCACTGTTGACCGCGTCGCCGATGACGGTGTACTCGAACCGGCTCGCGTGGCCGACGTTGCCGGCCACGACCTCACCGGTGGTGACCCCGATCCCGGCGCCGACCTCCGGCACCTCCGCGGCGAGGCGCCCCGCCATCGCGCGGGCGGCGGCCAGGGCCGCACCGGCATGGTCGGGGTGGTCGACCGGCGCCCCGAAGACCGCGAGGACGGCGTCGCCGATGAACTTGTTGACCAGCCCGCCCTGGCGGTCGACCTCGTCGACGACGACGCCGAAGAACCGGTTGAGCACCGCCACGACCTCCTGCGCCGGGTGGTCCGCGGCGTACGTCGTCGAGCCGACGAGGTCGACGAAGAGCACGGACGCCACGACGGTGCGCCCGCCGAGCTCGACCCCGCCCTCCGCGGCGGCGCGGGCGACGTCCTGCCCGACGTGACGACCGAACAGGTCCCGCAGGTGCTCGCGCTCGCGGAGGCCGGTGACCATCTGGTTGAAGCCCGACTGCAGCTGGCCGAGCTCGGTGCCGTCGTAGACCGGCACCGACCGGTCGAGGTCGCCCCGCTCCACCGCGAGCAGGGCGTCGCGCACCGAGACGACCGGCGCCACGACCGACCGGGCGTTGAGCACGGTGATGAAGAGCCCGAAGAGCAGCACCACGCTGCCGATCACGAGCACGACGACGGCCAGACGCGTCAGCGAGGTGCGGTCGCTGGTCAGGGAGACGATGGCCGCGAGCATCAGGCCGATGAGGGGCAGGGCGGTGCCGAGCAGCCAGAAGATGACCATCCGGTCGCCGACGCCCACCCCGCGCGGTCGGTCGGTGATCGGGGCCTCGGCCAGCGCCCGCGCGGCGATCGGGCGGAGCGCGAACTGCGCCAGCAGGTAGGCCACGGCGCTCACGACGAAGCCGGCGATGCCGACGGTGAAGAGCGTGTTGATCGCGCGGCTCGGCTGGAGGACCAGGGCGAGCACGGTGAAGAGCGCGGTGGCGCTCGCCCAGAGCACCACCTGGAGGCGCGTCAGCCGCAGCGGGGCGCGCAGGGTGTTGGTGCGGTCGGACTCGGTGGGGGAGCGCTCCTCGGTCACCCAGCGCAGCGCGCGCAGGGTCGAGGCGGTGCCGATGCCGGCGCCCAGCACGACTGCCACGAGCACGTAGACCGGCACGGCGATCGACAGCGCCAGCACCGTCGCGCTCGTGGGCGCGGGCTGCGGGAGCACGAACGACGAGATCACGAAGACCACGCCCGCGCCGATCAGGTTGGTGGTCACCAGGAGCCAGGTCAGCGTCAGCTGCACCCGGATCCGCAGCCTGCGCGGGCTCTGGTCGGCCGGACCGAGCAGGCGCGAGCCGTAGGGTTCGGGCTGCGCGCGCTCGGCTGCCGTGCGCGCGGAGTCCATCGCCGAAGGGTACGGCGTCCGCGCCGACGAGCGGAGCGACGGTCGCGGAGCGTCATCAGTCGAGACGCCCTTTTCGAGCGCGCGACATCCACGCCGCATACTGTGGGGGAGCCTCACGCGACCGGAGGCGCAGTCGAACGGCGAGGGAGGATGACCGATGGCCTCCTTCACCCTGCCCGCACGCAGTGTGAGCGCAGCGGAGGTCGTCGACGCAGACCGCACCCACGCCGAGCCCAGCACGCCGAAGACCGACCCGGCCAAGGCTCGCACGAGGTCGGAGTACCGCCCCGACATCGACGGCATCCGCGGCGCCGCGGCGATCATGGTGATGGGCTTCCACGCCCACGTGCCCGGCTTCGAGGGCGCCTACATCGGCCTC
>JBFJKO010000128.1:0-8101 GCA_041634935.1 Nocardioides sp. | reverse complement strand
GCCTGGGCCTACCCCTACAAGGACGCCGACCTCGCCGGTGGCTACATCGAGGGCGTCACCTCGATCCCCGGCGCCCAGCTGCTGCCCCCGGGCACGGCCGGTCGCAAGGACTTCAACCCGCTGCCCGACCACGAGCCGGGCACGACCGACACCGAGGTCGCCAAGGCGCTCCTCGAGGAGGCCGACGCCGTGGGTTACGAGATCTCCTTCCTCTACACCAAGGACTCCGACTCCGGCGTCAAGGTGAAGGACGCGATCGTCGCCTCGCTCACCAAGGCCGGCTTCAGCCCGAAGCCCGTCCCGACCACGATCGCCGACTTCTCGTCGCTGCGCGCCGACCCCGACACGGACATCAACGTCCGTAGCGGTGGCTGGATCGCTGACTGGCCGTCGGGTGGCTCCTGGTTCCCGCCGCTGCTCAAGTCCACCGCGGTGGACAAGGGCATCCTGGGCGCGAACTACTCGAAGTTCAACGAGCCCGCGATCGACGCCGAGATCAAGCGCATCCAGACCCTGCCCGTCGAGGAGCAGGCCGACGCGTGGGGCGAGCTCGACGACACCATCATGACCGACTACTTCCCGATCTTCGTGACCCGCTACGGCGGCGTCGCGCAGGCCTACGGGTCGGCCATCGAGGGTCACTTCATCGACAACACGATCGGCATGCCGACGTGGAAGAACATCTGGGTCAACAACTCCTGACCCGTCGCTGAGGACCGGCGCCCGCCTCGTGCTGGCGCCGGTCACCAGCAGCTCCTCAGCGGTGGCGGGACCGGTCCACGGTCCCGCCTCCTGCTGTGAGTACCGGCGTGACGCGTGGTCGACGCGGCGCCGCCCCACCACTTCACGCACGCCCCAGGGCCCGGCTCGCGGTCGGACACCCATTCCCAGGAGGACCCTTGTTCGGGTACGTCGTACGGCGGCTGATGTCCGCCGTCTTGGTGATCCTGCTCGCCTCGCTCGCAGTGTTCACGATCTTCTACCTCGGGCCCTCCAGCCCCGCCCAGCCGGTCTGCGAGGCCGCGAGCCGCGGCAACTGCACCCCCGAGCGCCTCGAGACGATCGAGCGCTCGATGGGGCTCGACAAGCCCGTGCTGGAGGCGTACGGCACCTACATGAAGGGTGTCGTCGCCGGTCGCGAGGTCGTGATCGGTGCCGCCTCGTACGACTGTGACGCGCCCTGCTTCGGCATCTCCTACGGCACGCGCGTGCCGGTCACCGAGGAGCTCAAGGAACGCATCGTGCCGACCGTGCTGATCGCGATCGGTGGGTCGATCGTCTTCCTCACCGTCGGCGTCGGCATCGGCATCGCCGCAGCCGCCCGGCGTGGCACCGTCGGCGACCGGGTGATGGTGAGCGGCTCGCTGCTCGTCTCCTCGGTGCCCTACTACCTGCTCGCCCTCCTCGCCTGGCTCTACCTGACCCTCAAGACCAACATCTTCCCCACCACGGGCTACTTCCCGCTCTCGGACGGCGATCCGTTCAAGACCTTCACCGGGCTGCTCCTGCCCTGCCTCGTGCTCGGGGTCGCGAGCTCGCCGGTCTACGCGCGCTACAGCCGTGGACAGATGGTGGAGACGCTGGGTGACGACTTCATCCGCACCGCCAAGGCCAAGGGCCTGCGCAACCGCACCGTGCTGCTCAAGCACGGCCTGCGCGCGGCGATCGTGCCGATCGTGACGATCTTCGGCCTCGACTTCGGCACCTTGCTGGCCGGCACGATCTTCACCGAGAAGATCTTCGACGTCGACGGCATCGGCGTGTGGGGCCTCGACGCCATCGCGCCGCCGCAGGACCTGCCGATCCTGACGGTGACGGTGCTCATCGGAGCCGTCTTCATCGTCGTGTCCAACCTGATCGTCGACCTCGTCTACGGCGTGCTCGACCCGAGAGTGAGGATGGGATGAGCCAGACCACCCAGACCGGCACGGACGCCAAGCCCCACCGCGACAGCGGCCAGGCCGGCGAGCCCTACCTGGTCGTCGACGACCTGACCGTCAAGTTCCCCACGGCCGACGGCCTGGTGCACGCGGTCTCCAACCTCAGCTACAGCGTCAGCCTGGGTCAGACCCTCGGCATCGTGGGCGAGTCCGGCTCGGGCAAGTCTGTCTCGAGCATGGCCGTGCTCGGCCTGCACGACGAGCGCTCCGCGCAGATCACGGGGTCGATCCGCGTCGACGGCAAGGAGATCGTCGGGCTCAACGACTCCAACATGCGACAGATGCGCGGCAACACGGTCGCGATGATCTTCCAGGACGCGCTCGCGGCCCTGCACCCCTTCTACCGTGTCGGCGCGCAGCTCGCCGAGGCCTACCGGATCCACCACCCGTCGGCGTCGAAGAAGGAGGCCCGCAGGCGGGCCATCGAGATGCTCGACCGGGTCGGGATCCCCGAGCCGCAGAGCCGCGTCGACGACTTCCCGCACCAGTTCTCCGGCGGCATGCGCCAGCGCGTGATGATCGCGATGGGCCTGATCAACGACCCGTCGCTGCTCATCGCCGACGAGCCGACGACGGCGCTCGACGTCACGGTGCAGGCGCAGATCCTCGACCTGCTCCAGGACCTGCAGCGTGAGTTCAACTCCGCGATCATCATGATCACCCACGACCTCGGCGTCATCGCCGAGATGGCCGACGACGTCCTGGTGATGTACTCCGGCCGCTCGGTCGAGTACGGCCCGTGCAAGGAGATCCTGACCCACCCGGAGATGCCCTACACGTGGGGTCTGCTGTCCAGCGTGCCGGACGTCAGCTCCGACACCGACGCCCGGATGATCCCGATCCCCGGAACCCCGCCGAGCCTGCTCAACCCGCCCGTGGGCTGTGCGTTCGAGCCCCGCTGCACGCACAGCGACAAGGTGGGCGGAGACTTGTGTGCCACGACCCTGCCGGACATGCGTCCGGGAGGGCGGGGCGAGTCCCACCTGAAGCGTTGCCACCTGCCCGACCCCGACGCCATCTTCCTGGCCGAGGTGCTGCCGCAGATCGCACCCGAGCGCGCCGCCACCGGCGACAGCACCAACAGCACCGAGGAGAGCTGATGTCGAAGCACACGTCGTTCGAGGAGCTGGTCGACCAGACCCACGCCGCGAACGTCCTCGACCCCGACGCGCCCCCGGTGCTGACGGTCGACAACCTGCGGATGTACTTCCCGGTGAAGTCGGGGGGCATCATCAGGCGTCGCGTCGGCGACGTCCAGGCCGTCGACGGGGTCTCGTTCGAGGTGCCCAAGGGTGGCTCGCTCGGTCTGGTGGGGGAGTCGGGGTGCGGCAAGTCCACGACCGGACGCCTCATCACGCGGCTCTACACGCCCACCGGCGGGTCGATGAAGTTCGGCGACCACGACCAGGACCTCGCGACGATCTCCGACCGGGAGATGAAGCCGCTGCGCCGCGAGGTGCAGATGATCTTCCAGGACCCGTACTCCTCGCTGAACCCCCGGCACACGGTGGGCACGATCGTGGGCACCCCGCTGCGGGTGCACAACGTGGTCCCGAAGAAGCAGACGCTGAGCCGGGTGCAGGAGCTGCTCGAGGTGGTCGGGCTCAACCCCGAGCACTACAACCGCTACCCCAACGAGTTCTCGGGCGGGCAGCGTCAGCGCATCGGCATCGCCCGGGCGCTGGCTCTCCAGCCCAAGCTGATGGTGGCCGACGAGCCGGTCTCCGCCCTCGACGTCTCGATCCAGGCGCAGGTCATCAACCTGATGCAGGACCTGCAGCGCGAGTTCGACATCGCGTTCCTCTTCATCGCCCACGACCTCGCGATCGTGCGTCACTTCTGCCCCGAGGTCGCGGTGATGTACCTCGGCAAGATCGTCGAGATCGGCGACCGCGAGAGCATCTACAAGGGTGCGCACCACCCCTACACCCAGGCGCTGCTCTCGGCGGTGCCCGACATCAAGCAGGCCGTCACGGGCGAGCGTCGCGAACGGATCCGCCTCACCGGCGACGTGCCGAGCCCGATCAACCCGCCGTCCGGCTGCCGGTTCCGCACCCGGTGCCCGATCGCCCAGGAGATCTGCGCCAAGCACGAGCCGCCGCTGCTGCAGATCGGCAAGCGCCACAAGGTCGCCTGTCACTTCCCGGGCCGCATCAACCAGCCGCCGTCCGAGCCGATCACCTCGCGCCTTCTCGGGGTCGACGCGCAGGGCAGCCCGGACCCCGGTGCCAGCCCCAGCACCGACCTGAAGAACCAGCCCGGCTACTCCGACACCTGGTTCGACCTGGACAAGAAGTCGTTTGGACGAGCCTGAGGCTCTCTTCGACACCGGCCCGCCGGCGCCCCCTCCGGGCGGCGGTGGGTCGCTCGACGACCTCGGCCAGGCAGCGCGCGGCTCGACTCCGCTCGCGGTCCGGATGCGTCCGCGCACGCTCGACGAGCTCGCCGGCCAGGGCCAGCTGAAAGCCCCCGGGTCACCGCTGCGCCAGGTCATCGAGGGCGACCAGTCGCTCTCGCTGCTGCTGTGGGGTCCTCCCGGTACGGGTAAGACGACGATCGCCTCGATCCTGAGCCGCCACACGGGCCGGCACTTCGTCGAGGTCTCGGCGGTCTCGGCGGGCGTCAAGGAGGTACGCGCCGCCATCGAGACCGCGCGCAATCGGCTGGTGCGCACCGGGGCGGAGTCGGTGCTGTTCGTCGACGAGGTGCACCGCTTCAGCAAGGCCCAGCAGGACGCGCTGCTGCCCGGTGTGGAGAACCGCTGGGTCACCCTGGTCGCAGCGACCACCGAGAACCCCTTCTTCTCCGTCATCTCCCCGCTGCTCTCGCGCAGCCTGCTCCTGCGGCTCGAGTCGCTGACCGACGACGACGTCCGCGGCGTCATGCGCTCGGCGCTCACCGACGAGCGAGGACTCGCCGGTGCGCTCGAGGTGGACGACGAGGCGCTCGACCACCTGGTGCGCCTGGCCGGGGGAGACGCCCGCCGCTCGCTCACCTACCTGGAGGCGGCCGCCGGTGCCGCGACCTCGCGCGGGGTCGACCGCATCGACCTCGAGGCGGCCGAGGCCGCCGTCGACCGGGCGGCGGTGCGCTACGACCGTCAGGGCGACCAGCACTACGACGTGACCAGTGCGTTCATCAAGTCGATCCGGGGCTCTGACGCCGACGCGGCCCTGCACTACCTGGCGCGGATGATGGAGGCCGGCGAGGACCCGCGCTTCATCGCCCGTCGCCTGGTGATCCTGGCCAGTGAGGACATCGGGCTGGCCGACCCCACCGCCCTGACCACGGCGGTCGCGACCGCGCAGGCCGTGCAGCTCATCGGCATGCCCGAGGCGAGCTTCAACCTCGCCCACGCGGTCATCGCGCTGGCCGTCGCGCCCAAGTCGAACGCGGTCACCACCGCCCTCGCCGCGTCGACGGCCGACGTGCGCGCAGGAAAGGTCGGACCGGTGCCCGCGCACCTGCGTGACGCCCACTACGCCGGGTCGCAGAAGCTCGGTCACGGCACGTCCTACACCTACAGCCACGACGCGCCCTTCGGCATCGCCGAGCAGCAGTACGCGCCCGACGTGGTCGCCGACGCGCAGTACTACCGGCCCACGGAGATCGGCGCCGAGGCCGCGATCAAGGAGCGCTGGGAGCGGGTCCGTCGGCTGATCCGGGGACGGTAGGGTCTGACGACATGACTGCCGACTGGAGCGCGCCCGCCTGGGTCGTGCTGGTGACCCTCGGCGCGGTCCTGCTGCTGGTCGCCGTGGCCGTGCCGGCGGTGCTGCGGCTGCGACGTGCGGCGGCTCGCACCGAGGCGGCAATCACGGTCGCGCGCGCCGAGTCGGAGGAGCTGCGCGCCCAGGTGCAGGCGATCGAGCAGCGCCTGAGCGTGACGGCGCCAGAGGCCCACCGTGAGATCGACGTCGACCAGCGGGAGTACGTCATCACCAGCCTGGGCGACGAGCCGGACGTCGAGCCGGCGCCGACGGTCGACGCGCCGCTCTTCGCCGACCTCGTGCTGCGCGAGAGTGTCGTGCAGGCGGCCTCGCTCGCCGCCGGGGTGCGCCGGGCGCTGGCCCCCGAGCACCTCAACCGCATCCGGTTCGAGATGCGACGCGAGCTGAAGCGAGCCCGCAAGCAGCGTCGTGCCGACGCCCGTCAGGCGCGCCGCGAGTTCGAGGCGCGTCGGCGCGAGCGCACCGACATCCCCGTGCCGAGTCGTGGTGAGTCCGCCGCATGAGACGTTCCCTCTGGTTCATGGCCGGGGCGAGCGCGGGGGTCTATGCCGCTGCGCGCGCCCGACGGGCTGCTGAGATCCTGACGGTCGACGGCCTTCGCGACCGCGTGGGTGCCGTGATCGTGGGCGCCCGGCTGTTCCGCGACGAGGTGGCCCAGGGCAAGGCCGAGGCAGAGACCGACTTGCGTGAGCGCATCACCCTGGGGCTGGATCAGCGCCGAGAGCTGATGGCCGGCCCAGCGCACGACCACGAGACCCCCATGACGACACCACACCAGGAAGAAGGCACCAGCTGATGGACACCGCGGAGATCCGACGGAGGTTCCTGGCCCACTTCGAGAACGCCGGCCACACCGCCGTCCCCTCGGCCTCGCTGCTGCTGGACGACCCGAACCTGCTGTTCGTCAACGCCGGCATGGTGCCGTTCAAGCCGTACTTCCTCGGCCAGGAGACGCCGCCGTACGACCGGGCGACGAGCATCCAGAAGTGCGTGCGCACGCCCGACATCGAGGACGTCGGCAAGACCACGCGGCACGGCACGTTCTTCGAGATGTGCGGCAACTTCTCGTTCGGCGACTACTTCAAGGAGCGCGCCATCGAGCTCGCTTGGGACCTCGTCACCAAGCCGCAGTCCGACGGCGGCTGGGGCTTCGACGAGGCCAAGCTCTACCCGAGCGTCTACGTCGACGACCACGAGGCCGTCGCGCTGTGGAAGAAGATCACCGGCCTGCCCGACGACCGCATCGCGCGGCTCGGCAAGTCGGAGAACTACTGGTCGATGGGCGTGCCCGGGCCCGGCGGCCCCTGCTCGGAGATTCTCATCGACCGTGGGCCCGCCTACGGCGCCGACGGCGACTTCTCCGCCGAGGACCGCTACCTCGAGTTCTGGAACCTCGTCTTCATGCAGGACGAGCTCAGCGCCGTGCGGTCGAAGGAGGACTTCGACATCGCCGGCCAGCTGCCGAAGAAGAACATCGACACCGGCATGGGGCTCGAGCGGGTCGCCTTCATGACGCAGGGCGTCGAGAACATGTACGAGATCGACGTGATGTTCCCGGTGATCGAGCGGGCGATGGCCCTGACCGGCCGGACGTACGGCGCCGACCCGGTCGACGACGTGCGCTTCCGGGTGGTCGCCGACCACGTGCGGTCCTCGATGATGCTCATCAGCGACGGCGTGACCCCCGGCAACGAGGCACGTGGCTACGTCCTGCGCCGGCTGCTGCGCCGCGCGGTCCGCTCCGTGCGTCTCCTCGGCTACGAGGACCCCGCGCTGCCCGAGCTCCTGCCGATCAGCCGCGACAAGATGGGGGAGACCTACACCGACCTCCACTCCGACTGGGAGCGCATCTCGCGCGTCGCGTACGCCGAGGAGGAGGCGTTCCGCAAGACGCTGGCGTCGGGGACGACGATCTTCGACACCGCCGCGGCCAAGGTGAAGGACGCCGGCGGCACGCGCCTGGCCGGCGAGCAGGCCTTCGCCCTCCACGACACCTACGGGTTCCCGATCGACCTGACGCTCGAGATGGCCTCCGAGGCCGGTCTGACCGTCGACGAGCCCGGCTTCCGCTCGCTGATGGCCGAGCAGCGCGAGCGCGCCAAGGCGGACGCGAAGGCCAAGAAGGGCCAGCACGCCGACACCGGCGTCTATCGCGGCATCCTCGACGAGCACGGCCCCACCGAGTGGCTGGCCTACGAGACGCTCGCGACCGAGTCCCGCGCCCTGGCGCTCCTCAGCGGCGGTGCGCCGGCTGCTGTGCTCGGCAACGGCGAGGTCGGCGAGATCGTCCTCGACCGGACGCCCTTCTACGCCGAGTCCGGCGGGCAGGTCGCCGACGCGGGCATCATCGAGTTCGACGGTGGTCGCCTCGAGGTGCTCGACGTCCAGCGCCCGGTGCGCGGCCTGGTGGTCCACCAGGTGCGCGTCGTC
>JBFJKO010000127.1:0-8113 GCA_041634935.1 Nocardioides sp. | reverse complement strand
GCCCGAGGACGACGACCAGGCCGCCGACACCGGTCACGGTCACGGCCACGGTCACTGATCACCCGCTGATCGGTCCCTGACCGATCGAGCACCGGCACCGACCCGCCATCCCTCCGGGGTGGCGGGTCGGTCACATTTCGAC
The DNA here is from genome assembly GCA_041634935.1 of Nocardioides sp. Classification (GTDB taxonomy): domain Bacteria; phylum Actinomycetota; class Actinomycetes; order Propionibacteriales; family Nocardioidaceae; genus Nocardioides. The sequence goes on along the minus strand of JBFJKO010000127.1, from coordinate 7,971 downwards.
AGGTGCCCACGAGTCAGCCCGCCTCCGTGGAAGAGTGGCGGTGTGCAGGACCTCCAGGACGTTCTCGACCCGCTGAAGAACCCGATCACCTACGCGGTGCCGTTCTTCGTGCTGACGATCCTGGTCGAGCTCGCTGCGCTGCGCTGGCTCGACGACGGCGCGGAGGGTGCTCCGACGGCGCGCGGCTACGAGGCGCGCGACTCCCGCGCCAGCCTGCTGATGGGGCTCGGCTCGCTGGTCAGCACCACGATCTTCAAGATCGGCTCGTTCTTCGTCTTCACCGCGGCCTTCGTCTACCTCGCCGCGTGGGAGCTGCCCACCGACACCTGGTGGTACTGGGTGCTGCTGATGGTGGTGCTGGACCTGCTCTTCTACGCCAACCACCGCTTCGTGCACCGGGTCAACGTCGGCTGGGCGGCCCACCAGGCACACCACTCCAGCGAGTACATGAACTTCACCACCGCGTTGCGCCAGAAGTGGAACCCGTGGTTCGAGCTCATCTTCTTCCTGCCGCTGCCGCTCCTCGGGTTCGCGCCCTGGACGATCTACCTCGCGTTCGCGTTCAACCTGATCTACCAGTTCGCCGTCCACACCGAGGTCGTCGACAAGCTCTGGGCGCCGATCGAGTGGGTCTTCAACACGCCCTCGCACCACCGGGTCCACCACGGGTCGGACCCGGAGTACCTCGACAGCAACTACGCGGGGATCTTCATCGTCTGGGACCGCCTCTTCGGCACCTTCGTCGCCGAGCGGCAGCGCCCGACGTACGGCCTGACGACCCCGGTCGGCACCTACGACGTGATGACGTTGCAGTTCGGTCACTACGCCCAGCTGTGGCGCGACGTGCGGCTCGCCGCCACGACGCGTGAGCGGTTGTCGCTGATCTTCGGGCCGCCGGGACGCACGGGGTCACGGGTCTCGTGACGAGTGCCGAGCGGGAAGACCCCACCGCCGCACCGGCGCCCCCAGAGGTCCAGGGATCCGTCCGCTGGACCTACTGGATCCTGCCCGCGGTCCTGGTGCTGCTGGTCGTGGCGCTCGCGGCCACCTCGGTCGTGCTGCTGCGTGACCGACGCGAGGTGCCGCCTGCCGAGGTCGCCATGCAGCCGGCCGACATCGGCTCCGGAGTCATCGGCGACACGCCTGCCCAGCAGGCCGTGGCGCGGGCCCGGCTGGCCGCACGGTCCTACTTCACCCTCGACCACACCACGATCGCCGACGACATGGAGCGCTTCCGTGCCCTCGGCACCCCGGCGTTCGTCGAGAAGTACGACCGGCTGATGCGTTCGCTCGCGCGCCGCGTCGTGGCCCGGGAGCTGCGGCTCGAGGCGATCCTGCCCGAGAAGGGCGTGGCCACGGAGTACCTCTCGCAGAACGTCGCCCAGCTGCTGGTCTCGGTCGACGTGACCACGAGCCGTGGGGTGCAGAGCACCACCGCGCCCTATCGCACCCGCGTGCTGCTGCAGCGCATCGACGAGCAGTGGCTCGTCGCCGGGGTCGAGGAGGTGCGGTGATGGTGCGTTACGTCCACCTGGCCCACCGTCGGGTGCTCCCGGTGCTGACCGTGCTGGTGCTGATCGGCTCGGCGCTGAGCCTCGTGCTGGCGCTGACCCGACCCGACCCGCAGCCTCCCGAGGACCTCCCGGGTGCCGTGGTCGACGGGCCGTACGTCGCTCCCGAGCTCGCCGGGCCCGGGGGTCCCGGTGTGGTGGCGGTCGCCGAGGCGCTCCCGGTCGTGCTGGGCTACGACTTCCGTCGCCTCGACGACGACCTGAAGGAGGCGACGGCGCTGATGACCAAGCCGTTCGCCCGCCGGTTCCGCGAGGCCTACGACGCGACGGCACGGCCGCTGGCGACCCGACAGCAGCGGGTCGTGGAGGCCGAGGTGCGCGGGATCGGCCAGGTCCGGGTGATCGACCCGACCACGGTGCTGGCGCTGGCCTACGTCAACCAGCTCCTGGTGCGCAGCCGCACGCAGGACCCGACCGACGAGCCGAGCGTGCTCAGTCGCTACCGGGTCCTGGTGCGCGCGACCGTGGTCGACGACGAGTGGCGGATCACCGACATCAGCCCGGTCTGACAATTGTTTACATCTCCGTCTCCGTAGGGACTTGATCGCGGAACGTGCGCGGGAGACGCTCAGCACATGCTGTGGAGAGTGCGCACGACCATGCCCGACCGGCCGGGCTCGTTGGCGGTCCTGGCCGCGGAGTGCGGTCAGGCGGAGGTCAACATCCTCGGCTTCCAGGTCTTCCCCGACGTGGAGATGGTGACCGACGAGCTGGTCCTCAGCACCCCGGACGACTGGGGCGTCGGTGAGCTCACCGGGCTGCTCCAGCGCGCCGGCGGCGAGACCGTCGCCGTGCAGCAGTGCACCGAGGAGGCGCTGGTCGACCAGTCCACCCGCTACGTGCAGGCCGCGCGCGCGGTCCTGGCCCAGCCGGCGTCCTTCCCCGGCGTCATCGCCCACCTCTTCGACGCCGACGCCGAGCCGCCGTCCGACCCGGCCGTGGCCGAGCAGCAGGACGTGCTGGAGATGTCGGTCGCCGAGGTGCTCGTGCAGATCCGTCGCGCGGCGCCCTTCACCACCGTCGAGCGTGCCCGCGGCGGGGCGATGGCCGAGCTCGTCAGCGACGTCCTGGGCCGGGAGCGCCCGGCGTTCGCACCCTCCGGGGCGCGACGCATGGGCAGCGGCTCCAGCCCGACCTACGCCGTGCGCGGGGATCGCATCGTGGCGCTGGCCGACGGCGCCACGATCGGCCTCGCCGTCGTCCACCCGGCCGGCGACGACCCCGCCGTGCGCACCATCGACATCGACGTGGACGCCGCCTGGCAGCGCCGCGGCATCGGCACCCGGCTCCTGGGCGACGCGGCTCGCCTGGCCCGCCGCCTCGGCGCCGAGGAGATCGTGCTCACCACCGCCCACGACAACCGCGCCGTGCTGCCCATGGTCCTCGCCGCCGGCATGCGCGGCCGCATCCGGATGGCCGGTGAGACCCTGACCGTGCGGATCGGGGTGCGGGAGCTCAAGCCGCTTGCGGGGTGAGGCAGTTTCTCCGCTGAAGCGGTGAAACTCCCGCTCCTGTCGAGAAGTTCCGTACAAGAAGCGGGAGTTTCACCACGTAGGTGGTGAAACTGCCACGCGGCGGCTCAGCCCAGCTCACGGTCCAGGTTGATCGCGGCACTGATCAGCCCGAGGTGGGTGAAGGCCTGTGGGAAGTTGCCCAGCTGCTCGCCGGTGAGCCCGATCTGCTCGGCGTAGAGCCCGAGGTGGTTGGCGTAGGTGAACATCTTCTCCAGCGCCAGTCGGGCGTCGTCGAGCCGTCCCGCACGGGTGAGGGCCTCGACGTACCAGAACGAGCACAGCGAGAAGGTGCCCTCCGGACCGTCGAGCCCGTCGGTGGTGGTGCCGAGGTCGTAGCGGAAGACCAGGCTGTCGGAGACCAGACGCTCCTCGATCACCTCGAGGGTGGAGAGGAAGCGGGGGTCGTTGGGCGCCAGGAACTTCAGCAGCGGCATCAGCAGGACGCCGGCGTCGACGGTCTCGGAGTCCTCGGAGGCCATGAACGCCCCGACGTCCTCGTTCCACGACCGCTCCAGGATGCGCGCGTGGATGGCGTCGCGCGCCTGCGCCCAGCGCGGCAGGTCGCCGGGCAGGCCGCGCTGCCGGGCGATCCGCATCATCCGCTCGATCGCCACCCAGCACATCACCCGGGAGACCGTGTGGGCGCGCACGTCGCCGCGGATCTCCCACATGCCGGCGTCGTCGCGCTCCCAGTTGTCGAGGACCCAGTCGAGCAGCCGGGTGAGGTCGGCCCAGGCGTCGATGCTGATACCGGGCCCGTACTTGTTGAACAGGTAGACCGAGTCGATGAGCTCGCCGTAGATGTCGAGCTGCAGCTGGCCGACGGCCGCGTTGCCCACCCGCACGGGCCGGGAGTCGCGGTGGCCGCGCAGGTGGTCGAGGGTCCGTTCCTCGTCGGGCACGTTGCCGTCGATGTCGTAGAGCACGCGCAGCGGGCCGATGTCGTTGCCGTCGGCGTCGGTGGCCCTGGCCGCGTCGGTGTCGCCGATCCGCTTCGACAGCCAGGCCACGAATGCCTTGGCCTCGTCGGTGTAGCCCAGGCGGAGCAGGGCGTAGAGCGTGAAGGCGGCGTCGCGCACCCACACGAACCGGTAGTCCCAGTTGCGCTCCCCGCCGACCTCCTCGGGCAGGCTCGTGGTGGGCGCCGCGATGACCGCACCCGACGGCTCGTGGGTCAGCAGCTTGAGCGTGATGGCGGAGCGGTTGACGGTCTCGCGCCACCGCCCGGTGTATTTGGAGCGGCTCAGCCACTCCTGCCAGAAGGCCGTCGTGCCGTCGAAGAGCGGGTCGACGTCGGCATCGGCCGGCGGCTGCTCGTCGTCAGCGAGCACGTGCAGCGAGAACCGCGCCTCCTGCCCGGCCTCGAGCACCAGGTCGGCCTCGATGACGTGGTCGTCGATGGTGAGGTCGTGGGTCGCGGTCAGTCCGAGCCGGATGCCGTCGCCGGTGATCAGGACGCCGTGCTCGGTCGTGGTGAGCTCGGGCAGCACCCGGCCGTACTCGAGCCGCGGCGCGACCGCCGTACGCACCCGCACCCGACCGCGCACCGCGGTCACCCGCCGTACGACGTGCTGGCGGTGGTCGGGGTCGTGGGGACGCAGCAGCGGCATGAAGTCGTGCACCTCGGCGACGCCGTCCTCGGTGAGGTAACGGGTCACCAGGACGGCGGAGTCGGGGTAGTAGAACTGCCGGGTCGCCGTCGCGCCGTCGACGACCTCCATCGTCCAGTGGCCCGCCTCGGGGTCGAGGATCGAGCCGAAGACGCTGGGGGAGTCGAAGCGGGGCGCGCAGAACCAGTCGATCGTGCCCACGTCGCTGACGAGGGCGCAGGTGCGGAGGTCACCGATGATGCCGTGGTCGGCGATCGCGGCCGAGCGCTCGCCGGTCTCCTCGACGACGTCCTGCGGCGAGCTCACGCCTCCTCCGACCCGCCGAGGCGCCAGCCGCCATCGACGAGGTCGATCGCGCGCTGCGGACCCCAGGACCCCTTCTCGTACGGCAGCACCTCGGGCCGGTCGTCGAGCAGCGGCTGGATCACCTGCCACAGCCGGTCGACCTCGTCGGAGCGGGTGAAGAAGGTGCGCTCGCCGTTGAGGACGTCGAGCAGGAGCCGCTCGTAGGCCTCGAGCGGCTCACCGTGCGGGACGTCCTCGCCGAGGTCGAGGCGGAAGCTGGCGCCGGTGAGGTCCATCGTGGGTCCGGGCATCTTGGCGCGCACGTCGATGGTGATCCTGGGGTCGTCGGTCAGCTCGAGCACCAGCTCGTCGGGGATCGGCTCGGCACCGCGCAGCAGCGTGGTCTCGGGGGTGCGGAAGCGCAGCGTGATGGTGCGCCGGGTCTCGGCCATCGCCTTGCCGGTGCGCAGGTAGAACGGCACGCCGCGCCACCGGTCGTTGTCGATGTGCACCTCGAGGGCCACGAAGGTCTCGACGTCGGAGTCCTCGGCGACGTCCGGCTCGTCACGGTAGCCGTCGTACTGGCCGAAGACGACGTGCTCGCGGTCGAGGGGACGGATCGCCCCGAAGAGCTCGGCCTTGGAGTCGCGCATGCACTTCTCGTCGAGGCTGTCGGGGTCCTCGAACGCCACGAACCCGAGCAGCTGGCACAGGTGGGTCGAGACCATGTCGCGCAGGCAGCCGGTGGACTCGTAGAAGCTGCCGCGGCCCTCCATGGCGAGGGTCTCGGGGACGTCGATCTGCACCGAGGCCAGGCTGCGCGCGTTCCACGCCGGCTCGAAGAGACCGTTGGCGAAGCGCAGCGCGAGGATGTTCTGCACCGCCTCCTTCCCCAGGAAGTGGTCGATGCGGTAGATCTGCGACTCCTCGACGACGTCCTTGAGGGCGGCGTCGAGCTCGCGCGACGACTGCAGGTCGAGGCCGAACGGCTTCTCGACCACCAGCCGGGCGCGCTCGGTGAGGCCCTCGGTGTGGAGCATCGAGATCATCGGCTGCATCGCGGCGGGGGGCAGCGAGAGGTAGAGGAGCCGGCGGACGTCGTCGGTGTCGGCGCCCTCGTCGTCGAAGGCGTCCTCGGCCTCGCGGACGGCGGCCGCGAGGTCGGCGCCGTCGTCGGCGTTGGCGGTCTGGAAGGAGATCCGAGCGAGGAAGTCGTCGATCACGTCGGGGTCGAGGTCGCCCACCGTGTCGTCGAGGCCGTCGCGCACCTGCTGACGGAACTCGTCGTCGGTGCCGGGGGAGTTCCGCCCGCTGCCGATGATCACGTAGTCGTGGGGGAGCCGTCCGGCCGCGGCAAGGCGGTAGAGGCCGGGGAAGAGCTTGCGGGCGGCGAGGTCGCCGGTGGCGCCGAACAGGACGAGGACGTGGGCTGGGAGCGAGTCGGTCACCCGCCCACCCTGTCGGATCGCGCAAGCCGGGGCCAGACCCGTTGGGGGTGGGAGACGGATCTCCCGCTTCCTGTACGGAACTTCATGCCAGAAGCGGGAGTTTCACCACTTCAGCGGAGAAACTCCCCGACCGCGACCACCGCCCCTCCCGCACGTAGACTCACCCCTGTGGAGGTTCCCGAGAAGTTCGCAGCCCTTGGTCTCACCTACGACGACGTGCTGCTGCTCCCAGGCCACTCCGACCTCGCCCCCGACGAGATCGATACCAGCAGCCGCCTGACCCGCGAGATCACCCTCAAGGTGCCGCTGATCAGCGCCGCGATGGACACCGTCACCGAGTCGCGGATGGCGATCGCGATGGCCCGCGAGGGCGGCATCGGGGTGCTGCACCGCAACCTCTCGATCGAGGACCAGGCCTACCAGGTCGACCTGGTCAAGCGCACCCAGACCGGCATCATCTCCAACCCGGTCACCATCACGCCCGACCGCACGCTCGAGGACCTCGACCGGATCTGCGGCGAGTACCGCGTCTCGGGGCTCCCGGTCGTCGACGACGACAACCTCCTGATCGGCATCATCACCAACCGCGACCTGCGCTTCACGCCGGTCGCGGAGTGGCCGACCACCAAGGTCGACGAGGTGATGACGCCGATGCCGCTGATCACCGGGCCCATCGGCATCTCCCGCGACGACGCGACGGCGCTGCTGCGCAAGCACAAGCGCGAGCGGCTCCCGCTGGTCGACGCCGACGGGCGGCTGGGCGGCCTCATCACCGTCAAGGACTTCGTGAAGTCCGAGCAGTTCCCCCTCGCCTCCAACGACGCCCACGGTCGGCTGATGGTCGGCGCGGCGATCGGCTACTTCGGCGACGCCTGGCAGCGCGCGACCACGCTCATCGAGGCGGGGGTCGACGTCCTCGTCGCCGACACCGCCCACGGCAACGTGCGGATGCTGCTCGAGATGGTCGAGCGGCTCAAGACCGACCCCGCCACCAGGCACGTGCAGGTGATCGGCGGCAACGTCGCGACCCGTGACGGCGCGCAGGCGTTCGTCGACGCCGGCGCCGACGCGGTCAAGGTCGGGGTCGGACCGGGCTCCATCTGCACCACCCGCGTCGTCACCGGCGTGGGCGTCCCGCAGATCACGGCCGTCTACGAGGCGTCGCTGGCCTGCAAGCCCGCCGGCGTCCCGGTCATCGCCGACGGCGGCATGAAGCACTCCGGCGAGATCGCCAAGGCCCTGGTCGCCGGTGCCGATGCGGTCATGCTGGGCTCGCTGCTCGCCGGCTGCGAGGAGTCGCCGGGCGACCTCGTCTTCGTCAACGGCAAGCAGTTCAAGGCCTACCGGGGCATGGGCTCGCTCGGTGCCATGTCGAGCCGCAGCAAGAAGTCCTACTCCAAGGACCGCTACTTCCAGGCCGAGGTCTCCAGCGACGACCAGCTCGTCCCCGAGGGCATCGAGGGCCAGGTGGCCTACCGCGGTCCGCTCTCGGCGGTCTCCCACCAGCTCATCGGTGGCCTCAACCAGTCGATGTTCTACACCG
>JBFJKO010000126.1:0-8120 GCA_041634935.1 Nocardioides sp. | reverse complement strand
GCGCGGGCCTTGCGGTTGCGCGACTTGCTGGGCTCGACGAACCGGTTGCCGAGGTAGACCGCCTGCACGCGGTGCAGGCCCTTGCCCAGCCGCAGCCTGAGGCGGTGGACGCCCTGGTCGGCCTCGCGCAGCCGGAAGGTCCGGGCGACCTCGCCGTCGACGAGGACCGTCATCCGACCCCTGGCCGTGACCTCGTCGGGTCGCGCGGAGGTCGTCCTGGTGATGAGCCGGATCCGGCGCTTGCCGAGCTGGCGGACCTTGGTGCGGGTCTTCGACCCGACCTTCTCGGTCGTGATCGTGACCTTCGGGGTGACCGAGGGCTCGAAGTCGGCGCCGTCCGGCAGGAAGCCGGCCCGCACGCGCTTGGTGCCCGGGTTGCGTGCCGGCAGGTCGAGCACGGCGGTGCCGTCGCTCAGGTCGGCGGAGCCGAGGATCTTGTTGCGGCCGTTGACGACCACGACCTCGCCCTCCGGGGTGCCTGCTCCGGTCTCGGGCGCGACGTCGACGCGCACGCGGGCCTGGTCGGGGTAGGTCGTGGTGCCGACCTGCGTCAGGTCGGTCGTCGTGGGTCGCGGCACCGGCAGCGGGGTCGGCGCGGTCGAGGCAGCCCAGAAGAGCGCCCGGCCGCCCTGCCCGAGCCCGCCCTTGGGGTGCGAGCGGAAGAAGATCGACGTGCCGAACACCAGCGACCGGGCGCCGGAGGCGACCTCGTTGCTGATCACGGCCGGCTTGCCTGAGGCGAAGTCGGGACCGTTGGTGTCGGTGGACGCCAGCCAGTGCCCGGCCAGGAACGTGTCGGGGGAGTAGCGCTGCGCGATCTCCGTGCCGGGGTCGACGTTGGTGAACGTGACGGCCGGGTAGATGAACGAGCTGTTCTGCGCGTACGGCTCGAGCGGCGAGCCGGCCGGGGTCTCGAGCGCCACGATGCCGTTGGCCGAGGACGTGCCGGTCACGGCGTCCGCGCTGAGGAGGCCGTAGGCCTCGGCGGCCGCGAGCCCGGCAGAGCCCCGACCGACGATCGAGTGACCCTCGTCGACCCAGGCCTGCACGGCGTTGTCGCCGGGCGACCCGTCGGTCAGGCCGAGCGAGGAGCCGATCCACAGCACGTCGAGGTCGTCGAGGATCGACGGGTCGGCGTTGATCTGGGCGCCGGTGACGGGCAGGAGGTCGTCGAAGCCGAGCTCGACCAGCGACAGGGTGTCGTCCTGGGTGCCGGTGAAGCCGACGGTGAGGTCGGCCAGGGTCCGTGCGCCGGTGCCACCGGCGGCGGTGACCTCCTCGGGGGTCGCGGCGCGCACGGTGACGTTGTGGTCCTCGGCGGCGATCAAGGCCTGCTCGTACGACGCCGCGGCCACCACCACCGAGCCGTCGGGGGCCATCCGGGTCTCGGCACCGGCCTCGAGCATGTCGTTGAGGGCACGGAAGTCGGCGACCCCGGCGAGGTCGAAGGTGAGCGCGGTGCGCCGCGCCGGCGCGGCCGGCGCGGGCGTCGGGGCGTCGATCGCGGTGCTGGCGCCGATGGCGGGGTCGGAGGTCAGGCCGACCGGGTCGACGGTCGCGCCCCAGAGGTAGGAGTAGCTCCAGGCGGACACGTCGTACATCGACGGGACCTTGTCGGAGATGTCGTAGCCGACGTCGAGGAGCGCGTTGGCGAGGCCGCGCAGCGGCTGGTGCATGTCGACGACGTAGGACCCGGCCGGGTAGGTGGTGCCGTCCACGGTCGTGTCCTCGTCGAGGGTGCCGACCTCGATGTCGTTGAAGAGCAGGTGCGAGACGACGCGGTCGGCGTCGGAGATGGAGCGCTGGTCGTCACCGCGGGTGATCACGTAGGCGCGCGGGTACTCGACGGGGTTCTGGTCGTCGGCGACGTCCCACTCCGACTTCCACTCGTCGGGACCGGGCACGCCGGCGATGTTGTCGAGGGTCAGCTGGACCTTGGGCTCGCCGGCGACGCCGCGACGGAAGATCTCGATCTGGTTGTCGAGCATGTCGGCGGAGTTGGTGCTGACGTAGTCGACGAGGCTCTCGATGGTCTGGGTCGCCACGGCGGTGTTGATGGCCCCCGACACGGGGTTCTGCTGGGTGCCGCTGCGCAGCAGCGGCAGCTCGACCGTGGTGGTCACCGCGCCGAAGTAGGCGGTGTACTGCGCGGTGAAGATCGGCGGGTAGTCGTCCCAGCCGCTCGGCGTGTCACGGTAGGGGATCGTGATCTGCCCCAGCGGCAGCGGGTTGCCCGGGATGAGCGCGTCGAGCATCTCCTCCTCGACCTGCAGGGCAGCGGCGTAGCCGTGGCCGATGAAGAGGTCGTACTCGTAGTTGTCGCCGTGCGGCGGGCCGCAGGGCTCCACCTGGAGCGTGCCGGTGTAGCCGTGGATGTCGGCCGAGTAGAGCGGCTGGACCTCCTGGGCGACCTTGGCGAAGGCCACGCCCTCGGGCGTGGTGCTCGTGATCATGTCGCGGTTGATGTCGAGGCCGAGGACCCCGGGGCGCTGGCCGATCGTGCGTCCGTCGGGGTTGATGGTCAGGTAGAAGTAGAGCCGGTGCTCGTCCATCAGCGTCTGGGTGGCGGCGTCGTCCTCCGCGGCGAGGAGGTCGCCGATGTAGGTCATGATGCCGTCGGTGCCCTCCCACTCGTTGCCGTGGATGTTGGCGCTGAACCAGATCGGGGTCTTGTAGTCCGCGAGCAGCGCCGTGTCGGCCGCTGCGGCGACCGGGGCGTTGCGGATCTTCTCCTTCCAGGTCTTCTGCTGCGCCGTCTCCGCCGCGGTCTCGGGCGAGGTGAGGGTGACCAGGTAGAGGTCGCGGCCCTGGACCGACTGGCCGACCACCTGGGCCGAGACGAGGTCGCTCTCGGCCATCCAGTCGTTGACCTGGGGCGCGAGGTCGGAGTGGGCGAGCAGGCCGCTGGTCGTCGCGGCGTCCTGTCCGAGCGGCTCCGGCTCCGGCTCGTCGAGCACGGGCTGGGTCGGGTACGACGTCGGCATCTGCAGGGGCGTGTCGTAGCCCTCGCCCTCACCCTCGTAGTCGCGGCCTGCCGAGCCGGTGGCTCGCTGGGCGATCCGGGCACGCTCGACGAGCAGGTCGGTCGCGGGCGTGTCGGGGACCGCCTCGCGGGGGTCTCCGGTCGAGGTGGGCGGGTCGAGTGGCGCCGGGTCGGCCACCGCGCTCTGGGGGACGACGCCGAGCAGGCCGACGGTCAGGGAGGCGATCCCGAGGAGGGCAGCGCGGCGCGGACGGTTCCGGACAGACTGAGGGAGCATCTGGCCAGTATTAGCGCGCGACCGGCTCCCGTCCACGAAACCGTCGATTGGTCACGGGCTCGTGACCTGCCCGTCACACGAAGGCGCTGATCCCCGTCTCGGCGCGACCGATGAGCAGCTTCTGGATCTGGCTGGTGCCTTCGTAGAGCGTCATCACCCGGGCGTCGCGCAGGTACTTGGCCGCCGGGTACTCGTCGACGTACCCCGAGCCGCCGTGGATCTGGATGGCGTTGTTGGCGGCGCGGACGGCGGCCTCGGAGGCGTAGAGCTTGGCCTTCGACGCCGCGACGCCGAAGGGCTCGCCGCGGTCGATGAGGTCGGCGCACCGCCACACCAGCAGGCGCGCGGCGTCGGCGTCGAGGGAGATGTCGGCGATCATGTCCTGCACGAGCTGGAAGCCGGCGATCGGTCGACCGAACTGGGTGCGGGTGGTGGCGTACTCGACCGAGGTCTCCAGGCAGCCCTGGACGATGCCGACGCAGCCGGCGCCGACGGCGAGGCGACCCTTGTCGAGGGTGCTCATCGCGATCTTGAAGCCCTTGCCGACCCCCTCGGGTCCACCGAGCACGGCCGACGCCGGCACCCGGACGTCGGAGAGGAACAGCTCGGCGGTGGCCTGGCCGCGCAGCCCGAGCTTGCCCTTGATCTCGCGGGCCTCGAAGCCGGGGGTGTCGGTGGGGACGAGGAACGCAGTGACGCCGCGCGGGCCGTCGTCGCTGGTGCGCGCGAAGACGAGGGCGACGTCGGCCCAGGTGCCGTTGGTGATGAAGAGCTTCTGGCCGTTGAGGACGTAGTCGGTGCCGTCCTGGCGCGCGGTCGAGGTGAGGTTGCCCGCGTCCGAGCCGGTGTCGGGCTCGGTGAGGCCGAAGCAGCCCAGCTTGCTCGCGACGGCGAGCTGGGGGAGCCACTCCTGCTTCTGCTCCTCGGTGCCGTGGAAGAGGATCGACTTGCCGACCAGCCCGCTGCTGACCGAGACGATGCCGCGCAGCGCCGAGTCGGCGCGCCCGAGCTCCTCCATCGCCAGCGCGTAGGTGACGTAGTCGCCGCCCAGCCCGCCGTACTCCTCGGGAATGGTGAGCCCGAAGAAGCCGATCTCGGCCATCTTGGGCACGATGTCGAGGTCGACGGACTCGTCGCGGTCCCACTGGGTGCGGTGCGGCACCGCCTCGCGGTCGAGGAAGGTGCGCGCGAGGCTGCGGAAGGCCTCCTGGTCGTCGCTGAGGCTGAGGTCCATGACTACTCCTTGCTTGTACTGCTGGTGGCGGCGAGGCCGGCGGCCAGGAGTGGCTCGACGGCCTGCCCGACGGTGTCGAACCCCTCGCCGACGGTCTGCCCGGCGACGAAGCGGTGGTGGATGCCCTCGAGGATGACGGCGATCTTGAAGTAGGCCAGGCCGAGGTGGAAGGAGAGGTCGGGCAGGTCGCGGCCACTCGCGGTGGCGTAGCGCTCGAGCTGGGTGCGCGCGTCGGGGTAGCCGGGGGCGGAGGATGCGTCGGCGACGGCGCTGCCGCCGACGAGCGTGCCGAGGGTGTCGTAGACGAGGAGCAGCGCGACGTCGGTGAGCGGGTCACCGATCGTGGCCATCTCCCAGTCGACGACGGCCTGCACGGGCTGCTCCCGGTGATCCGGGCCCGGCAGGGTGAGCAGGTTGTCGAGCCGGTAGTCGCCGTGCACGATCGCGGACGTCGACGCGTCGCGCGTCGCGTCGCCGTCCGGCACGCTCGCGGCGAGGCGGGCGAGCAGGGTGTCGGCGTCGGGGAGGTCGCGGGTGGCCGAGCCCTCCAGCTGGCGGCCCCAGCGGCGCACCTGGCGCTCGAGGAAGCCCGCCGGGCGGCCGAACTCGCCGAGCCCGACGCTGCGCGGGTCGACGGCGTGCAGGCGGGCGAGGACGTCGACCATCGCGGCCGCGAGCCGGTCGGTGACGTCGGGTCCGAGGACGCGCAGCTCGTCTGCGGTGCGGTAGGCGGTGCCCTCGACCTTCGACATCACGTAGAAGCGTGCGCCGATGACGTCGGGGTCGTCGCACAGTGCGTGCATGGTCGGCACCGGCACGTCGGTGCCGCCGAGCGCCGACATGGCGGTGAACTCCCGTCCCATGTCGTGAGCGGTGGCCTGCACGTGACCCATCGGTGGGCGCCGCACGATCCACGTCGTGGTGCCGTCGCCGACCTCGTAGGTGAGGTTGGACTTGCCCCCGGCGATGAGACGTCCGGACAGCTCGCCGGTGATCTCGCCGGGCCGGACGCCGTCGTACCACCGGCGGAAGGCGTCGAGGTCGAGCCCGGTGAGGGTCACGACCGCGACTCGAGGGACGCGACGTAGTGGTCCACCTTCGACTGGAGCCGGCGCATGCCGCCCAGCCAGCGGTCGGTGTCGGCGGCGCGCGCGGCGTAGTAACCGGCGACCTCGGGGTGGGGGAGGACCAGGAAGCGGTCGTCGTCGAGCGAGGCGACCCAGGCGTCGGCGACCTGAGCGGGGGTGAGCGCCTCGTCGTGCGAGAGGAGGTCCTTGAGCGGACCCGCCTGCTCGAGCATCGCGGTCTGCACGCCCTGCGGGCAGATGGCCTGCACGGTGACCCCGCGGTCGCCGTACGTCACGGAGAGCCACTCGGCGAACCCGACGGCGGCATGCTTGGTGACCGAGTACGGCGCCGCGCCGATCATCGTGAGGAGTCCGGCGGCCGAGGCGGTGACGACGAAGCGGCCGCCCTCCTCGCCGTGCTCGACGCGCTCGGCCCAGCGCGGGGCGAGCAGGCGCGCGGCGCGCACATGGGCCATCACGTTGACGTCGAGCATCAGCGCCCAGTCGTCGTCGGAGGCCTGGAGGCTGTCGGGCTGGGTGCGGTCGATGCCGGCGTTGGCGCAGAAGATGTCGAGCGAGACGCCCTCGCCCTCGAGGTGCGTGGTCGCGGCGTCGACCAAGTGGGCCACGCCGTCGGCCGACGAGCAGTCACCGGGCACGGCGTGGGCCCCGATCTCGGCGGCGGTGGCCTCGACGGCCTCGGCGTCCAGGTCGTTGACGACGACCCGGGCGCCCTCGGCGACCAGCCGCGTGGCCAGCGCCTTGCCGATGCCACCGCCGGCCCCCGTGACGACGGCACCCTTGCCCTCGAGCTGTGCGTGTCCCATCTACCTCTCCTGTCCCATCGGTGAGGCCGAGTCGGCGCCACACCGGCGCCGACTCGGCGAGAATCAGACGCCGCCGGTGAGGCTGACGCCGCCGTCGGCGACGATCGTCTGGCCGGTGATCCAGGACGAGTCGTCGGAGAGCAGGAACGCCACCAGGCTGCCGATGTCGTCGGTCTCGCCGAGCCGCTTGAGGGGGTAGGCCGCAGCAGCCTCCTCCTCGCGTCCGACGTAGAGCGCCTCGGCGAACTTCGTCTTGACCACGGCGGGGGCGACGGCGTTGACACGGATCCGCGGTCCGAGCTCCTCGGCGAGGGTCTCGGTGAGGCTGATCAGCGCGGCCTTGCTGGCGCCGTACATCGAGATGTACGGCGCCGGGCGGACGCCGGAGAGCGAGGAGACGTTGACGACGGCGCCACCGTGCTCCGCCATCCAGCCCCGGTAGGCCTCCTGCGTGAACCCGAGGGCGGCGACGACGTTGACGTCCATGATCTTGCGGGCGGCGTCGAGGTCGAGCTCCATGAGCCTGCCGAAGGCGGGGTTGATGCCGGTGTTGTTGACGAGCAGGTCGACACTGCCGAAGGCCTCGATGGCCGCGGCGACCACGTCGGCGCGGTGCGCGGCGTCACCGGCGTTGCCGGGCACCCCGAGGGCGTGCTCGGGGCCGCCCAACGACTCGACCGCCTCGGCGAGCGCCTCGGGCTTGCGGGCGGTGACGACCACCTTGGCGCCCTCGGCGACGAGCCGCTCGGCGATGCCGAGGCCGATGCCGCGGCTGGCGCCGGTGACGATCGCGACCTTGCCCTCGAGACCGCTCAGGCCGCGCCGACTCATGCGGTCCTTCCCGCGTCCAGCGGGTCGATGACGCCGTGCTCGTAGAGCGAGCCGTCGAGCACCTTGAGGTGACGTCCGCCGTCGCCGAAGAGGTGGTCGAGGACGGTCAGGTGGGCCATGAACATGCCCACGCTGTACTCCGCGGTCATGCCGATCCCGCCGTGCAGCTGGATGGCCTCCTGGCCGACGTGCCGGCCGCCGCGGCTGACCTGGAGCCCGACGCGGGCCGCAGCGTCGGCCACCTCGTCGGGCGTGCCCGCGGCGAGGACCATCGTGGCCCAGTCGACGAGGCTGTGGGTCAGCTCCTGCGAGGTGTACATGTCGGCGGCCCGGAAGGTCAGCGCCTGGAAGGTGTTGAGCGTGACGCCGAACTGCTTGCGGCTCTTGAGGTACTCCGTGGTCGCCTTGAGCAGCGTCTGCATCGCACCGAGCGACTGGTTGGCCGCCATGATCCGGGTGATGTCGTGGACGACGGCGATGCTCGCGGTGACGTCGGCGCCGGGCGCACCCAGCGGCGTCGCCGCAGTGGCGTCGAAGGTGATGCGGGCCGCGCGGCCGCCGTCGTACGTGGCGTAGCCGGCACGCTCGACCGACGACAGGGCGTCGCCGTCGACGACGAACAGGCCCGTGCCGCCGTCGGGCAGCGCGGCGCTCACGACGAGGACGTCGGCGCGGGCGCCGTGCAGGACGCCGTCCTTGGTGCCGCTGACGGTCCAGGAGTCGCCGTCCTGCGAGGCCGTGACGGCGCTCGCGGAGTCGGACCAGCGCGCGCCGGGCTCGGCGTGGGCGAAGGCGAGCACCGACTCGCCGGCCGAGAGGGCGCCGAGGAGCGCCTGGCGCTGCTCGGGCGTGCCGACGGCCGACACGAGGCCGCCCGCGAGCACGACCGAGCCGAGGAACG
>JBFJKO010000125.1:0-8181 GCA_041634935.1 Nocardioides sp. | reverse complement strand
GTGAGCAGCTCGCCGTCGGCTATCGCGGTCTCGAAGAGGTCGACGAAGAAGTCGTCCGCGCCGACCGTGCGCGAGCCGTTCGGCCCGACGATGACGAACTCGGCCCCGAGCGCGAGGGCGGGAGCCCCGAGGTCGCCGGCGGGGTCGGCGTGCGCCAGGGCGCCGCCGAAGGTGCCGCGGTGCCGGATCTGCTCGTCGGCGAGGTGCTCGACGGCCTTGGTCAGGAGCAGCGCGTGCTCGGCGACCAGGGCGTCGGTGCCGACGACGCTGTGGGGCGTCATCGCGCCGATGACGATCGCGTCACCGTCGTCGCGCACGCCGCGCAGGCTCTCGATGCGACCGAGGTCGACGACGACCTCGGGGGCGTTGAGACGCATCCGCAGGACCGGGAGCAGGCTCTGCCCTCCGGCCAGCACCTTGGCGTCGTCCCCGTGCTCGGCGAGGGCCGCGACGGCCTCCTCGACGGTCGTGGGTGCGAGGTAGTCGAACTCGGCGGGAATCATGCGCCTGCTCCTTCCGTGCCCTCGGCCGCGTCGAAGTGGGGAGCCGCGGCGCCCTGCGTCGCGGCCTCACCTCCTCCGCGTGCGGCGTTGATCGCCTTCCACACCCGCTCGGGCGTGCACGGCATCTGGACGTCGTCGACCCCGAAGTGGCGGATCGCGTCGACGACGGAGTTGACGACGGCCGGGGTCGAGGCGATGGTCCCTGCCTCGCCGACGCCCTTGGTGCCGAGCGTGTTGGTGATCGAGGGCGAGGAGGTGTGGTCGATCTCGAAGCTCACCGTGTCGGCCGCGGTCGGGAGCAGGTAGTCGACGAAGGAGCCGGACACGAGCGTGCCCGCGTCGTCGTACACCGCCTCCTCCCACAGCGCCTGGGCGATGCCCTGCACCAGCCCGCCGTGCACCTGGCCGGCCACGATCATCGGGTTGATGATCGTGCCGATGTCGTCGACGCAGACGTACTTGCGGATCTTCACCCCACCGGTCTCGGTGTCGACCTCCATCGCGCACAGGTGGGTGCCGTGGGGGTAGTTGAAGTTGATGGGGTCGTAGGTGGCCTCGGAGTCGATCGACGGCTCGATGCCCTCGGGGTAGTCGTGGGCGGCGAAGACGGCGGCGGCGACCTCGGTGAGCGCCATTCCCTGGTCGGTGCCGCGCACCGACAACCGACCCGCGGCGAACTCGATGTCGTCGACCGACGCCTCGAGCAGGTGCGCCGCGATCGGCTTGGCCTTCTCGATCACCTTGTCGGCGGCCCGCACGATCGCCTCGCCCCCGACGACCAGCGACCGCGAGCCGTAGGTGTCGAGACCGCGCGGGGACGTCTGGGTGTCTCCGTGGAGGATCTCGACGTCCTCGAACGGGATCCCGAGCCGGTCGGCGACGATCTGGCTGAACGCCGTCTCGTGTCCCTGTCCGTGCGCCGAGGTACCGGTGACGACCTCGACCTTGCCGGTCGCCAGCATCCGCACCGACGCGTGCTCCCAGCCGCCCGCGCCGTAGTTGAGCTGACCGAGCACCCGCGAGGGGGCCAACCCGCACATCTCGGTGAAGGTCGAGATGCCGATGCCGAGCTGCACCGGGTCGCCGGACTCGCGGCGCTGCTTCTGCTCGGAGCGCAGGTCGTCGTACCCGAACATCTCGAGCGCCTTGGCCGTGGCGGCCTCGTAGTTGCCGGTGTCGTACTCCAGGCCGGCGACCGAGGTGAAGGGGAACTCGTCGTGGTTGATCCAGTTCTTGCGCCGGATCTCGATCGGGTCGACGTCGAGCTCGGCGGCGAGCTCGGACATCAGCCGCTCGATGGCGTAGGTCGCCTCCGGGCGGCCGGCGCCGCGGTAGGCGTCGGTCCACGTCTTGTTGGTGAGGACCGTCTGACAGTTGAACTGGTAGGCGGGGAACTTGTAGATCGCGTTGAACATGAACGCGCCGAGCACCGGCACGCCGCCACCCACCAGCGAGACGTGGGAGCCGAGGTCGGCGAGCAGCTCGACCTTCAGGCCGGTGACGGTGCCGTCCTTCTCGGCCGACAGGGTGAGCTTCTGCCATTGGTCGCGCCCGTGGTGGGCGACCATGAGCGACTCGGAGCGGGTCTCGGTGTACTTCACCGGCTTGCCGAGACGGTTGGCGATGCAGAACGTCAGCCACTCCTCCGGCGTCGTCTGCAGCTTGCCGCCGAAGCCGCCCCCGACGTCGGGGGCGATGACGCGGATCTTCGACTCCGGCACCCCGGTCGTCGCGGCGAGCGCGAAGCGCACGATGTGCGGGATCTGGGTCGCCGACCACATCGTGATCTGCTCGCCGGTCGGGTCCACGACGGTTGAGCGGGGCTCCATGAACGCCGGGATCAGACGCTGCTGGCGGTACTCGCGCTCGATGACGATGCCGTCGGTGCGGGCCTTCTCGATCGCGGCGTCGACGTCGCCACCGGTGCCGGCCTCGGCGGAGTCGAACTTCCAGAACGCCGACTTGTTGGTGCCGAGGTCGGGGTGGGCGAGCACCTCGTCCTTCGCCGCGGCCTTGAGGTCGATGGCGGCCGGCAGCTCCTCGTACTCGACGTCGACGAGCTCGGCGGCGTCGCGCGCCTCGGCCGCCGTACGGGCCACGACGACGGCGACGATCTCGCCGGCGAAGCTCACCCGGTCGGCGGGCATCGGCTGGTGCACCGGCGCGACCTGGTCGGGCGTGATAGCCCAGGCGTTGATGAGTACGCCCTGGCTCTCGCCGAGGTCGGCGCCGGTCAGCACGGTGACGACGTTGCGCGAGGCCTTGGCCTCGGTGGTGTCGATCGAGGTGATCCTGGCGTGGGCGAACGGGCTGCGCACCATGGCCAGGTGGAGCATCCCCGGCAGCACGATGTTGTCGGTCCAGCGGGTCCGGCCGGTGATGAGGCGCTGGTCCTCCTTGCGGCGGCGGTCGCGGCCGATCTCGGCCGAGGTGTCGACGGGCGGGTCCTGGAGCGTGGTCATGCCGTGGCCCCCTCGGTCTGCCCCGACGCGTGCTGCACGGCCTTGACGATGTTGTGGTAGCCGGTGCAGCGGCACAGGTTGCCCTCGAGACCGACCCGGATCTCGGCCTCGGTCGGCTTCGGGTTGTCCTTGAGCAGGTCGACGCTCTGCATGATCATCCCCGGCGTGCAGAAGCCGCACTGGAGGCCGTGGCACTCGCGGAACGACTCCTGCACCGGGTGCAGGTCGCCGTCCACGGTGTCGGCCAGGCCCTCGATCGTGGTGACCTCGTGGCCGTCGGCCTGGACGGCGAGCATGTTGCAGGACTTCACGCTGGTGCCGTCGAGGTGCACGGTGCAGGCCCCGCAGTTGCTGGTGTCGCACCCGATGACGGTGCCGGTCTTGCCGAGCTTCTCGCGCAGGTACTGCACCAGCAGCATCCGCGGCTCGACGTCGTCGGAGACCGACGAGCCGTCGACGGTCAGGTTGATCTTGGTCATGGACTCTCCCTTGAGGTGCACGTCGCTGTGACCTGGCTCACGCTAGGCAGCCCCGGTTGGTCCCGGGTTGGCGCGCTCGTGGAAGTCGCGGAGGCATCTCGATACGCCGACCCCGCGACTTCGTCGCTCCGGCATATCGAGACGCTCGCGCGAGACTCACGGCGGCATCTCGTTACGCCGGCCCGGCGACTTCGTCGCTCCGGCCCGCTACTCGATGTCCAGCGGCGATGCTGGTCGTCGAGTAGCCGGGCAGCGAGCGCAGCGAGCAACCGGCGTATCGAGACGCAGCCGGTGGAAGTGGCGGGCCCGCCGAGGACCGACTACCGGGCAGCGGCGAGCTTGCCCTTGAGCAGGGCCTTGGCCGGGTGGGCGTGGGTGCCGAGCGCGGCGAGAGCGCGCTCCACCACCTCGGTGTCGTACGGCGCCAGGTCGGCGTAGCGCAGCACCGCGCCCGGCTCGGGGTCGGCGAGCAGGGCCTCGCGGACGGCGACGGCGAGGTACTCCCCCAGCTCGGTGAGCGCCGGCGAGTTGGTGCCGGGGAGCAGGTCGCCGCCGTAGGACTCCAAGGCCTCGACGACCCGCCCGCGGCGCAGCAGCGAGAGCACGTGGTCGACGTCGGTGGCGACCGGCATCATCAGTCGGTAGGGCCGGGAGGAGAGCTGGCCGCCGAGCGCGGCCCGCAGGTGCGAGACCTCCGCCTTGAGCGTCGAGAAGGTGACGGCCGAGTCGCCGTAGACGAAGGCGTGCAGCCGGTCGAGCGAGAGTCCTTCGGGGTGCAGCGCCAGCAGCGCGAGCACCTCGGTCTGGCGTCGGTTGAGCAGCAGGCGCTGCCCGTCGAGGCGCACCTCGGCCGTGCCGAGCAGGGTCATCACCAGGCCGGGGTCAGCGGTCTCGTCGACCCCGGACAGGCCGTCGCGGGCGGTCGGGTGGTGCGCCGAGCGCGGGAGGGCGGTCTCGATCAGGCGGGCCATCACCCGGGCGGTCGCGAGGCCGATGGGGTGGGTGCGGTCCCAGGTGGTCGACAGGTCGATGACGCCGAGCTGGCGACCCGTCGCGGGGTCGTGCACCGGAGCCGCCCAGCAGACCCAGTTGTGCACGATCGAGGCGTAGTGCTCGGCGGAGAAGACCATCGACGGCTCGGCCAGCCGGTTGGCGAGGTCGAGCGCGTTGGTGCCGACCGACTCGTCGTCCCACCGGGCGCCCGGCACGAAGTTGACGGTCTCGGCCTTGCGGCGCATCACGCGGCCGCCGTAGGTCCACAGGATGCGGGTGTCCGCGTCGGTCACGGCGAGCACGAGGTCGCCGTCCTCCGCCGTACGGCGCAGGTCGGCCTCGACCCGCTCGACGGCGACCTGGAGCGGCGAGTCACGCCACAGCGACGACGTCTCGCTCTCGTCGGCGAGCGGCGCTGCAGCGACGTCGTGGGTGATGGCGGCGTCCGAGCGTGCCCAGCTGCTCAGGATCTCGGGGCGCACCAGGGGCGCGACCGCGTCGCCCTGCTCGATGAACGTCGTCCACGCGCGCAGCGTCTCCTGCTTGCGGCTGACCAGCTCACTGCCCGTGCGTGCGGTCGAGCGCATCCGTGCGCCACCTCCCCTGTCGCTCCCCGAGTCGTGCCGTCACGCTACAACGGCAGGTGTGATGCGTGTCACCCGTGAATGCGACCGGTGGTCTGCGCGAGGTGCTGACCGCTGCCGCCCCAGCGACCCGCGATGAACTCCGCCGCGATGCTGATCGCCGTCTCCTCGGGCGTGCGCGCCCCGAGGTCCAGACCGATCGGGCTGTGCAGCCCGTCGAGCTCGGCGTCGCTCATCCCGACCTCGCGCAGGCGCGCCATCCGGTCGTCGTGCGTGCGCCGTGACCCCATCGCCCCGACGTAGGCGACCTCGGGCAGGCGCAGCGCCACCTCCAGCAGCGGGACGTCGAACTTGGGGTCGTGGGTGAGCACGGTGATGACGGTGCGCTGATCGATCGCGCCGGCCTCCTGCTGCTCGGTGAGGTAGCGGTGGGGCCAGTCGACGACGACCCGGTCGGCCTCGGGGAAGCGGCTCGCGGTCGCGAAGACCGGGCGGGCGTCGCAGACCGTCACGTCGTAGCCGAGGAAGGCCCCGACCTTGGCGACCGCGGCGGCGAAGTCGATGGCGCCGAAGACCAGCAGGCGCGGCTTGGGCGCGAAGCCCCACACGAAGACCCGCATGCCCTCGCCGCGGCGCTCGCCGTCCGGGCCGTAGGTCAGGGTCGCGTGGGACCCGCTCGCCAGGAGGCCGAGCGCGTCGTCGCGCACCGCGTCGGTGGCCCGGTCGGACCACAACCGCGACAGTCGCTGACGATCCGGCCGCTCCGCCGCCCCGTCAGGGGCCACGTCGTCAGGGACTGTCGCCGGTGGGCGCACGATCATCCGGGTGCCGAGGCGGTCGGGGTCGGGGTGCTCGACCACGGTGGCGATCGCGACCGGGCGACCGGCGCGCAGGTCGGCGGCGATCTCGCCGAGCTCGGGGAAGGTGCGCTGCGAGACCTCCTCGACCCACACGTCGAGGATGCCCCCGCAGGTGAGTCCGACGGCGAAGGCGTCGTCGTCGGAGACGCCGTAGCGCTGGAGCACCGGGGTGCCCGAGGCGACCACCGACTCGGCCAGCTCGTAGACCGCGCCCTCGACGCAGCGTCCGGACACCGAGCCGACCGCGCTCTTGTCGGGCCCCACCAGCATCGACGCCCCCGGCGGGCGCGGCGCCGAGCGGAACGTCGCCACGACCGTGCCGACGCCGATCGTCTCCCCGGCCTCCCACCACTGCATCAGCTCGTCGAGCACCTCACGCACGGGCCAGCACCTCCATCAGCTCCTCGAACGTCGCGAGCGAGTGCCCGGCGACGAAGTCGTCGACATGCGGCAGGACCGCCACGATGCCGCCCTGCACGGCTTCGTAGCCGTCCTTGCCCCGGTGCGGGTTGACCCACACCACGCGGTGCGCGACGGCGCGCAGCCGCCGTACCTGCTCGCCCAGCAGCGCCGCGTCGCCGCGCTCCCAGCCGTCGCTGAAGATCACCACCACCGCACCACGAGCCAGCCCGCGACGGCCCCACCGGTCGAGGAAGACCTTGAGGGTCTCCCCCAGGCGCGTGCCACCCGACCAGTCGGGCACGACCTCACCGGCGGCGGCGAGCGCGCGCTCGGCGTCACGCGAGCGCAGCGCCCGCGTGACGTGGGTGAGGCGGGTGCCGACGGTGAAGGTCTCCACCCGGCCCCCGCGCCCGGCGAGGCCCTGGGTGATGGCGTGGGCCAGCCGCAGCAGCGCGTCGGCGTAGCCGCTCATCGACCCGGACACGTCGACGAGCAGCACCACCCGCCGCGGGCGCACCCGACGGTGGCGCCACTCGATGCGCGCCGGCTCGCCGAGGCGCCGCATGCTCGCGCGCAGCGTGCGGGCGGCGTCCACCCGGCCCCGACGCCACGCCTCGTGACGCACGGTGCGTCGCAGCGGCGGCCGGGGACGCAGCGTCGTGAGCAGGGCGTCGAGCCGACGTTTCTCGGACGGCGTCATCGCGGCGACGTCGCGGTGCCGCAGGATCTCGGCCTCGCTCGCCGCGGCCCGCAGCGACTCCACGTCGCCCTCGGCCCCGTCGTCGGGGGCGTCGTCGAGGTCCAGCTCGGAGTACGACGGCGGTGAGGGCGCCGCGGGCTGCTCACGCGGCAGTCCGGTGCGGGCGTCGAACCACGCGTCGAAGACCTGGGCGTAGCGCACCAGGTCGTCCGGGGAGGAGCACAGCGTGGCCTGACCGGCGACGAAGGTGGCCCGTCGACCGCGCGGACCGCCGAGCCCGACCTCGGCCGTGGCCTCGAGGAAGGCGGCCGCACGGTCGTGGGTGACCCCGACGCCCGCGGCCCGCACCGCCCGGGTGAAGCCGAGCAGCACCTCGTCAGGCTGGTGGACGCTCACGGTCGCAGCATGACGTCGAGGGCCTGGCGCACGCGGTCGGCGTCCTCGCGGTACTTCACCAGCGCCCCCAGGGTCCGCGCCGACGACTCCAGGTCGAGCTCGGTCGTGCCGAGGTGCGCCAGGGCCCGCGCCCAGTCGAGGGTCTCGGCCACCCCGGGCGGCTTCTCCAGGTCGCCGCGGTGACGCAGCTGCTGCACCACGCCGACCACCTGCGCGGCCAGCGCCTCGGAGACCTCCGGGGCGCGCGAGCGTACGATCGCGACCTCGCGCTCGAGGCCCGGGTGGTCGATCCAGTGGTAGAGGCAGCGCCGCTTGAGGGCGTCGTGCAGCTCGCGGGTGCGGTTGGAGGTCAGGACGACGACCGGCGGTACGGCGGCCCGCACGGTGCCGAGCTCGGGGATGCTCACCTGGTAGGTCGAGAGCACCTCCAGCAGGAACGCCTCGAACTCGTCGTCGGCGCGGTCGACCTCGTCGACCAGCAGCACCACCGGGCTCTGCTGGAGGGCCGTCAGCACCGGGCGCGCGAGCAGGAAGCGCTCGTCGTACAGGTCCTTCTCGGCCTCCTCGACGCCGGCCGCGCCGGCAGCACCTGCCTGGGCACCACCCACGGCCTCGAGGGCGCGCAGGTGGAGCACCTGGCGCGGGAAGTCCCAGTCGTAGAGCGCCTGCGTGGCATCGATGCCCTCGTAGCACTGCAGGCGCACGAGAGGGACGTCGAGCGTCTGGGCGAGTGCCTCGGCGAGCGCGGTCTTGCCGGTGCCGGGCTCCCCCTCGAGCAGGAGCGGGCGCTGCATCCGCAGCG
>JBFJKO010000124.1:0-8191 GCA_041634935.1 Nocardioides sp. | reverse complement strand
TTGGTGTGCTCGGGCCGGGTCACCAGCACGAGCGGCCGGCCTCCCGGCAGGAGGCGGATCGTGAAGGTGTCGCCGTAGGTGCGCTGGAGCCACGGGTGGAACCAGTGCCGGAAGCGCATCAACGCGACGGTCTGCGCGAACGCCGGCCACCTCGGGCCCGGCGGCAGGCCGTCGGTGCGCTCGGGCTCGGGGGCACCGCCGCCCACGGCGGACGCGGCGCCGAAGCGCTGGCTCGTGAGGTCGGGGACGTCGTCGACGGTGGCCATGGACCGACCTTACGGGCGAGTCGTTCGGGTCACACCGGCTCGCCCGAGGCGCGGGCGAAGGTCGACGTCGCCTTCGGCAGCGCGTCCCCGCACGACGCGAGTCGCTCACCACCGGGCTCGGTCGTGACGCGCAGGGTCTGCGGTCCCGCCGGGGTCGCGAGTCGTACGGCGCTCGCACCGGGTTCGTCGTCGACGCCCAGGAGGTCGACGTCACCGAGACCGGTCCAGCTCGACTCGCCCCGCAGGGTCAGGTCGGCCCACTGCGCGGCGCCCGGCCAGCCAGCCCGACCCCGCGTGACCTCCAGCGGCAGGCGGCCGGCCGCCAGGTCGGTGCACGCCTCGACCGCGGCGACCGGGTCGAGACGGCCCAGCGCGACGGCGTACGGCAGGGCAAGCAGGGTGGCGGCGAAGCGGTGGCCCCCGAGGTGGGTGGTCTCCCACGTCGCCTCGGGCCAGCGAGCCGCGAGAGCTGCGGCGACAGGTCGACCACGCTCGGCGCAGCAGACGTCGCGCCGTCCGTTGGTGCACACCAGCCAGAGCGGCTCGACGTACGGTCTGAAGTCAGTCGTGGTGACGTCCACGAGGTCGGCGTGGTCATCGAGCACGAGCTCGCTGACGCTCGGAGTCGTGCCCAGGGAGGCGCGGAAGACCCGCACGCCGGGTCCGGACCCGCCGCCGTGCCGACGGATCAGCTGCGCCCGCCCTCCCGGGGCGAGGCGCGCGACGTGCGCGGCGAGGTGCTTGGTGGCCTTGGCCGGCCAGGGTCGGGCGTCCTCGACGAAGAGCCACTCGACGTCGGTGGGCGCGGTGCCGGCGATCGGCTCGGCGTCGTCCTCACTGGCGAGGGAGCAGCGGAAGTCGGGCACGGCGCCATTCGACCAGACGGCTCCCGGCCGGGCGTGGACCGGCCTAGAGCAGTCCCTGCCGGTGGGCGATCGCGGCGGCCTCGGTGCGACCGGCGGCGCCGAGCTTGCCGAGGATGTTGGAGACGTGGACGCTCACGGTCTTGGCGCTGATGAACAGCAGCTTGGCGATCTCGCCGTTGCTGCGGCCCTGCGCCACGTGTCCGAGGATCTCGCGCTCGCGGGTGGTCAGCGCGACGCTGCCGACGCCGTTCGCGTGGCGCGCCCCGCCACCGGGCGTCGCGCCCAGCCAGAACAGGTCGTCGAGCAGCGGCTGCGCTCCCAGTCGGTGGGCCGCCTCGCGGGCGAGGTCCCCCACGACCCGCGCGCCGGCGAGGTCACCCGCGGCGCGCAGGACCCCGGCCAGCCGCACGCGCACCGACGCGAGCTCGTGCACGTGCCCGAACTCCACGAAGCGCGCCTCGGTCTCGCGCCAGGCCTCGACCAGGCTCTCGAGCGACGGGGCGTCCACGCCGGCCAGCCAACGGGCCCGCAACGTCTCGGCCTCGAGCCGCCGCGCCCACGCCTGGCCCTCGGGACCCCAGTGGCCCGACGGGTCGCTGTAGCGCTCGCGCACCAGCTGGCCGTCGGTGTGCAGCCGCTCCACGTGGTCGCGCACCAGCGGTGCCCGCTCGGCGGCGCTCAGGTCGGGCAGGGCGTCGGCGACCACCCCCACCGCGATCGCGGCCAGGCGGATGCGGGCGCTGAACCACTCGTGCCAGATGCGGCCCAGGATCGCGACCGCGTCGTCGTACGACGCCACCGCGGCGAGCGGCTCCTCGCGCCGTCCGGCCGCGACCATCTCGAGCGGGGCGGCGTGGATCGCGACCGCCCCCTCGCGCCGCCAGAAGGGCCGCAGCCCCGCCACCCGGCTCGTGACGTCCTCGCCGCGGTGCTGAAGCACCTGGAGCCGCACCGCGGTCATCAGCGCCCGCGGGATCGGCGGCGGCACGGGTCCCTCGACGGTCAGCAGGGTCAGGGCGCGCTCCCACTCCCCCTTGACCAGGTGGATCCAGGCCAGCTGCCAGCGACACTCGAAGGCGTACGGCGCCCACGGCAGCCCGGCGGTCTCGGCACGCTCGATGCCACTGGCGAACCACGTCTCGGCGGGCCCGAACTCGCCCCAGTCCTCGTAGGAGCGGCCGAGCAGGAAGCGCCCCCGCAGCTCGGCGTGGATCGCGTCCGACTCGGCCGCGCGCTCCACGGCGTCCTCGAGCGCGGCACGGAGCCCTTCCTTGGGGCCGGCCTTCTTGAGCCCGCTGAGGGTCGTGATCGCGTCGGAGGCGAGCTCGTGGAGGTCGAGACGCTCGGCGAGCTCGAGGGCGTCCATCCCGTAGGACTGCGCCTCCTCGAGACGACCGTGGGCGGCCAGGATCCTGGCGTGGTTGGTGAGCACGCGGGCCCGCAGGCCGCTCTCGCCGGTGGGTGCGAGCGCCACCGCCGTGGCCGAGAGCTCGACGATGTCCTGGTCGGACTCGGTGATGTAGAGCCCCACGGCCTGGGCGCTGAGCATCCGCGCACGCCACGTGGAGGAGGCGTCGGCCGGCAGCAGCGCGAGCTGCTCGGCGATCACGGCGACCGCACGCTCGGGGTCGCCGCTGGCCGTGAGCGCCTCCGCGGCGGTGACGACCAGCTTGGACAGGTCGATGCCGACCTCGGTGAGGGCGTCGTCGGGTCGACCGCTGAGCAGCTCGAGCGCCTGCTGGTAGTGGTAGGCCGCCTCGTCGTGGCCGCCGACGGCGCTGGCTTCGTTGCCGGCCCGGACGCTCGCGGCCAGGGCCGTCGTCCGGTCCATCGCCAGGCGGGCGTGGCGGGCGAGCTCGGCGGCGGTGCCACTGGCCGTGCCGTCGCGCAGCGCCTCGACGTAGCGCGCGTGCAGGCGGGCCCGTTCCCCGGGGAGGAGGTCGTCGTAGACGGCCTCGCCGAGCAGGGCGTGCCGGAAGGCGTAGCCGTCGCGCTCGGGCACGAGCACGTTCATCTCGACCGCGCCGCGCAGGCCCTCGTCGAGGGCGTCGCCGGGAAGGTCGACGGTCGCCTCCAGCAGGTCGTGGGTGACGCGGCGTCCGCCGGCGCTCGCGGTGCGCACGACCTGACGCGCGTGCTCGTCGAGCCGGTCGAGACGCACCAGCAGGACGTCGGCGAGGTCGGCGGGCACGAAGCTGCCCGGGTCGGCCGCCGCACTGGTCAGCTCCTCGACGAAGAACGCATTGCCCTCCGCGCGGGCCACGACGTCGGCGATCTCCGCCTCGGGCAGCCCCTCGGGGATCAGTTCGGCGACCAGGCGCCGTACGGCCTCGTCGGGCAGCGGGTTGAGCGACATGCGGTCGACACCGCGCAGCCGGGACCACTCGGCGACCTGGCGGCGCAGCGGGTGCCGGCGGTGCAGGTCGTCGGAGCGGTACGACGCCACGATCGCGAACCCGCCGGCCTCGCCCCTGGAGAGCAGGAAGCTCAGCATGTCGCGCGTCGACTGGTCGGCCCAGTGCGTGTCCTCGATGACGAGCAGCAGTGGCGACCTCGCCGCGGCCGCCTCGAGCACGGCCAGCACGGCGCGGAACAGGTCCGCGCGGTCGAGGGCGGACGACTCGGCGTCGACCTGGTCGGTGTCGCCCATCACCCGCCGTACGGGCTGGAGCCGGGTGAGCGCGGGGTGGCGGCCGGCCACCTCGGTGAGGATGTCGGGCACCTGCTTGGCGAGGCGGCCCAGCACCTCCGAGAACGGGAGGTAGGGCAGCGCCGAGTCGCCGAAGTCGAGGCAGTGGCCGGCGTAGACCTGCCAGCCGTCGGCCTTGGCGAGGTCGCGCAGTGCGCGCAGGAGGCGGGTCTTGCCGACGCCGGCGTCGCCCGACAGCAGGACGTCGGTCAGGTCGTCGGCGCGACGGGCCGGGCGCACGCCGAGCGAGGAGGCGAGCTCCGTCAGCTCGGCGTCCCTGCCCACCATGGTGGTGCTCGACTGGATCGCCACGTGGGCCATTGTGGCCCTCACGCCGACGCGTCGGTCACCGGGCGCGCGCGGCGACCTCGGGCGCGACGACGGTGCGGTGCTGGTGGGGCTCGGCGAAGCGGTTGGCGCGCTCGGCGCGCGCGCCGCGGAGCAGCTTCTGCCCGCGGTAGTCCATCTCTGCCTGGAGGGTCATGCGGTCAACGGTGAACATGGGGGTTTCTTTCTGGGAGCTGTGGGAGCTGTGGTCCGGGCGCCGACCTGGTGCCGGCGACGTTCCTAAGATGCGCCCCTGAGGTAGGCCCCCACATCGGCTCTTTGCCCTAGGTCCTCGGTCGTCCTGAGGCCCCCTACCTCAGGGGTCCGTGGCCCCATCACATGGAGTCACACGACGCCCGCGCCATACTCCCGACCATGGAGTTCTCCGACGTCGTACGCCGTCGCCGCATGGTCCGCAGCTACACCGACGAGCCGGTCGACCCCGCGCTCGTCGACCGCGCGCTCGAGCACGCGACCCACGCCCCCAGCGCGGGCTTCAGCCAGGGCTGGGGCTTCCTCGTGCTCGACACCCCGGCCGACGTACGACGCTTCTGGGCGGCGAGCACCGAGAAGGCCACCTCGCCGTCCGACCCGGGGCGGTGGCTGCAGGGGATGATGCGCGCGCCGGTCGTGATCCTGCCGTGCAGCAACAAGAGCGCCTACCTCGACCGCTACGCCCAGCCCGACAAGGGGTGGACCGACCGCGACGAGGCGCGCTGGCCGATGCCGTTCTGGCACATGGACGCCGCGATGGCGAGCCTGCTGATCCTCCAGACGGTCACCGACGCGGGCCTGGGCGCGTGCTTCTTCGGCACCGTGCACGGGAGGGTGCCGGCGCTGCGCGCGGAGTTCTCGATCCCCGAGGAGTTCGACCCGATCGGGGTGATCACGATCGGGCACCCGGCGAGCGGCGGGTCGGCCGGGTCGCCGTCCACCCGGCCGCGCCGGCCGTGGCAGGACGTCGTGCACCGCGGCGGCTGGACCACCGACACCCGTTGAGGCGGCTGGCTAGGCTCGTCGCGAGGTGATGTCGATGTCCGACCAGCAACGTCGCGCTCGTCCCGGCGAGACCCGCCCGGCCCAGCCCACCGAGGAGTCGCAGGCCACCGACGAGCGCGAGCGGCAGAAGCGCTCGAGCCAGAGCGCGGCCGCTGCGCGGATCGCCGACCAGCACCTCTGGGTCGACCAGCAGATCCGCGTGGCGATGGAGCGCGGCGACTTCGACAACCTGGCCGGTGCGGGCAAGCCGATCGCCGGGCTCGACAAGGACCACGACCCCGACTGGTGGCTCAACCAGCTCATCGAGCGGGAGAAGATCGTCGTCCTCCCCCCGTCGGTGCAGCTGCGCAAGGACGACGCCGTGCTCGACGAGACCCTCGACCGGCTCTTCCGCGAGGAGGACGTGCGACGCGAGGTGGCCGACTTCAACGCCCGGGTGCTGCGCGCCCGCTACTCACCGCAGGACGGCCAGCCGCCTCTGGTCACCATGCCGCGCGACGTGGAGGAGACCGTCGCGGCCTGGTCGGCCCGGCGCGCGGCGCGCCGCAGCGCCGTGCGAGACCGGCCCGAAGCGGACGACGCTCGGCGACCGGCCGGGCGCCGGTGGTGGCGGCGCCGTACGACGTAGGTCGGCGCGGGCGTGTGGCTGAGGGGCTCGACTGACCGGCCCGACTGACCGGCAGGTGTGCCGAAACTCCCGCTTGTCGTACGGAACTCCTTGACAGGAGCGGGAGATTCACCGCTTCAGCGGAGAATCTGCCACCGCGCCACCGAACACCCGCGAGACATCCGTCATATCCGCCAGCGGTGTCGGCCCGGGACACCCGCTGGTAACTTCCGAGCCATGCCCGCCGCATCGCAGAGCGCCAAGGACTTCTTCCGCCCCCTCGCCGTCGGAGCCCCGACGCCGCTGACCGAGATCCCGTTCCGGCCCAGCCGGGCGATCCACTTCTTCGACCCGAGCAACGCCAAGATGGCCGCGAAGATCCCGGCCATGGTCGGGACCGTCGACGTCCTGCTCGGCAACCTCGAGGACGCCGTCAAGGCCGACAACAAGGAGGCCGCTCGTGAGGGTCTCGTCGAGATCGCCCAGGCGACCGACTTCGGGCCGACGCAGCTCTGGACCCGCATCAACTCCCTCGACAGCCCGTGGGTCCTCGACGACCTGACCCGCCTCGTGCCCGCCATCGGCGACAAGCTCGACGTCATCATGGTGCCGAAGGTGCAGGGCGCCGAGGACATCCATTACGTCGACCGCCTGCTCGCCCAGCTGGAGGCGAAGGCCGGCCTGACCCGCCCGATCCTGATCCACGCGATCCTCGAGACCGCGCGCGGCGTGGCCAACATCGAGGAGATCTGCGGCGCCTCCCCGCGCATGCAGGGCCTCTCGCTCGGCCCGGCCGACCTGGCCGCCGACCGCCGGATGAAGACCACGCGTGTCGGCGGCGGTCACCCGGGCTACCTCGTACGCCAGGACCCGACCGACGGCACGCCCGAGGCGATCTCGGCCGAGCGCACGACCTACCAGCAGGACCTGTGGCACTACACGATCGCCCGCATGGTCGACGCCTGCGCGATGCACGGCATCTACCCCTACTACGGCCCCTTCGGCGACATCGCCGACGTCGTGGCGTGCGAGGACCAGTTCCGCAACGCCTTCCTGCTCGGCTGCGTCGGCACGTGGAGCCTGCACCCCAAGCAGATCGCGATCGCCAACCGCGTCTTCAGCCCCTCGGTCGAGGACATCACCCACGCTCGCCGCGTCGTCGCCGCCATGGGCGACGGCACCGGCGCGGTGATGCTCAACGGCAAGATGGAGGACGACGCCTCCCTCAAGCAGTGCCTGGTGATGGTCGAGCTCGCCGAGCAGCTCGCCGCGATCGACCCCGAGCTCAAGAAGCAGTACGACGCCATCCCCGCCCGCGAGGAGTCCTGAGATGACCGACGCCCCCACCTCGAGCACCTCGAGCACCTCGACCTTCCGGCCGCGCCGCTCGGTGCTCTACATGCCCTCCTCCAACGCCAAGGTGCTGGAGAAGGCGAAGACGCTGGAGTGCGACGGGATCATCTTCGACCTCGAGGACGCCGTCGCCCCCGACGCCAAGCCGTCGGCCCGTGACGCCGCCTGCGCGGCCGTCGCCAGCGGCGAGTACGGCAACCGCGAGCTCACGATCCGCGTCAACGGCCTCGGCACCGAGTGGCACGACGCCGATCTCGCCGCCGCCGCCGCGGTAGGCCCCGACGGCATCGTCGTCCCCAAGGTCAACAGCGCCGACGAGGTGCGTCAGCTCGTCGCCGCGATGGAGGCCGCCGGCGCCCCCGAGCACACCAAGCTCTGGGCGATGGTCGAGACCCCCGAGGCAATCTTCAACGTCCGCGAGCTCGCCGCTGCGTCCGACCGGCTCGCGGTGCTCGTCATGGGCACCAACGACCTCGTCAAGGAGCTGTACGCCGAGCACGTGCCCGGCCGCGCCCCGCTCCTGACCTCCCTGTCGCTCTCACTCCTGGCCGCGCGGGCCGCCGGCATCGCGATCCTCGACGGCGTCTACAACGACGTCAAGAACGCCGAGGGCTTCCTCGCCGAGTGCGAGCAGGGCCGCCAGATGGGCTTCGACGGCAAGACCCTCATCCACCCCGGCCAGGTCGCGCCCGCCAACGAGCAGTTCGCGCCGTCCGAGGCCGCCATCGCCGATGCGCGAGGGATCCTCGAGGCCTGGGAGGCCGGCAAGGGCTCGGGCGTCGTGACCTACAACAACAAGATGGTCGAGAACCTCCACGTCGAGTCGGCCGAGCGCACGCTCGCGATCGCCGACGCGATCGCTGCTCTCTGATCGTTCCGAGGGACGTCGGCGCGACGTCGCCTGTGGAGGACGAGCGCGCGGATCACGGTCCTGGAGCAGCCCGGTCGGATGCTGTTGCCGACCTCGGAGATGGGGCACCATGGAAGCCGTGACCACCTTGCCGCGCACCGGGATGACCAGGGACGACCTGGCCGCCCTCGTGCCGGAGGAACCCGGTGACGGGCACCGCTACGAGCTCATCGA
>JBFJKO010000123.1:0-8212 GCA_041634935.1 Nocardioides sp. | reverse complement strand
CGCTCCGGCGCGACGCGCGGCACCAGCGCCGTGCAGGCGGTCGGACGACGTCCCTCCGACGTCGAGCGTCGGCCCTGGGAGAGCGCGAGCATCTTCGCCTTCTTCACCCTCGCCTACGCCGCGATCGGCTACTGGCTGGTGTTCCGCGCCCACGTCGTCGGCTTCGAGACCCTCGAGCGCCTCGAACGCGCGCTGATGGTCGTCCACGACGACCCGGCCAAGCTGTCGGCCGTCGGCTTCGACCAGCCTCCGCTGTCGGTGCTCCTCCTGACCCCGTTCACCCTGGCCACCGCGCCAGTGCGTTCGCTGGCCGTCGTCGGCCTCACCTCGGCGGTCTTCGCGGGCCTCACCCTGATGTTCCTGCACACCATGATGCGTCGCGCACAGCTCGTCCTGCCGCTGCGGCTGGTCGTGCTCGCCGCGGTGGGCCTGAACCCGCTGGTCGTCCTGCACGCCTCCCTCGGCGCAGCCACCTTCCTGTGGCTGGCCTTCGTCGTCGCCGCCCTCGGCGCGCTCCTCGCCTGGTACGTCACCGCCGACATCCGCTTCGTCATGCTCGCCGGCGTCAGCTACTCGGTCGCGGCCCTCGCCGGCTACGGATCGCTGCTGTGGTTCCTGGCCAGCCTCGTGATGGTCGCGGCGATCCTGGCCCGCCTCGGTGCCGACGGCCGCGAGGTCGAGGGCACCACGGTCGGCTTCGCCGCCCCGACGGTCTACGTCGTCGTCCTGTGGTCGGCGCTCAACCTGCTGCTCCTCACCGACCCCTTCCACTGGATCACCTCGCGCGCCGACGCCGCCGCGGGCAGCCTCGACGGCCTCGGCCCGAGCACGGTCGCGCTGGCGACCGGAGACCTGGTGCTCCACGGTGCCCCGCTGGCCATCGTGGTGCTGCCCGCCCTCGTCTTCGCCGGGATCGCACGCCGCAACACCTTCGCCCTCTGGCTCGGGCTGATGCTCGCGGTCTCCATCGCCGCCCCCGGGCTCGCCGTCCTGCTGCGCCTGAGCGA
The DNA here is from genome assembly GCA_041634935.1 of Nocardioides sp. Lineage (GTDB taxonomy): Bacteria > Actinomycetota > Actinomycetes > Propionibacteriales > Nocardioidaceae > Nocardioides. The sequence continues at coordinate 7,205 of JBFJKO010000123.1, read as the reverse complement.
CGCCCCGCTCCAGCTGAGCGACGCCCTGCCGGTCCTGCTCGTCGCGGTGATCGGCGCCATCTGGCTGGCACGCTCGTCGACCACGCGCCGTACCGCCACCGGGGCCGCCCTCGCCGCCGGCCTGCTGCTGAGCATTCCCTGGACCTTCGCAGCGATGGACGACTTCCCGCGTCAGGGCCTCGAGCGTGCCTTCCACGACGCGGTCGCGTCCGGCGAGGACCAGGAGGGAGCGCGCACCCTGGACGGCGCAGTGGTGGGCTACGCCCACGAGCGCGACATGGCCGACTTCATCCGCGCCAACGTCGACGGGTCCGACGCCGTGCTGACCGACGACGCCGTCACCTACGCCGTCATCCTGCTCACCGGGTCCCCCGCGACCTTCGTCGACCGCGTCGACGACTCCGACGAGTCCTGGGAGCGGGTCGCCCGCAGTCCCGCTGCCCGCGTCGACTACCTCCTGCTCTCGCGCGACACCGACCGCGACCTGCTCAGCGCGCTCTACCCCGCGGCCGCGGTCGGCCAGGACCCGGCGCTCACCGTGGCCCACGCCAACGACCGCTACACCCTCGTCGAGGTGCCCGTCGGCTACGGTTTCGGGGGCGCTGCGGCGTCCGAGCCCACCCGGCCCGAGCCCGACGCCGGCTCGCCGGTCGAGGGCGGCTACGACGGCATCGAGGGCGAGAGGGGGACCACACCGTGAGCGACCACGAACGACCCGGCACCGACCTGGCCGACCACGCCCGGGCCGACTCGCCCCAGGCCGGCTCGGTCGCCCTCACCGGCGCCCGCAGCGAGCCCGCGCAGCGTCCGCGACGCTCCGCGCACCCGCAGGACGAGGGACGCCCCCGGTCGAAGCCGCTCATCCTGCCGCCGGCGCGTCTCGACCAGGCACTCGCGGCCGAGGCCGCCCGGGTCCGGCGCGAGGTCGTCGGGGCGCGCGAGCAGCAGCCCGCGGCTCCGGCTCCCGCACCGCAGACGGTCGAGCCAGAGCCTGCCGTGGCGGAGGAGACGCCGGCCTTCGAGCCGGAGCCCGAGCCGCAACCAGAGCCCCAGCCCGCGCCCGAGGCAGCCGAGCCCGCGGCAGCCGAGTCCGCGGCCAGCGGGCCCGCTCCGCTCGCCGGCCTGCCCACGGCCGGCCTGCCGACCTCGCAGACCGAGGAGCTGGCGGCCGCCCTGCGCGAGCACCCCGGGCTCGCCGCTGCGTTCCGTGCAGCGGCAGCCTCGGCATGGCCCGACGACGAGCTCGAGGACCCCGACGACGACGTGCTCGACGACCTGGTGCCCCCGTCGACGCCGCAGGCCGAGCACGCACTGCGGCAGCCGCACCCGTCGGCGCTCACCGTCCGCCCCTCGACGACCCCGGCCCGCACCTCGGCGGTCCTGCGACCGACGGGCGCCGACGAGCCGCACGACGACTCCGTGGCCGGGGTAGCGGCCTCCGTGATCGCCTCGATGCGCGCGGTCGGAGAGGCCCACGAGCGCCACCTGGAGTCGATCGAGCTCGAGGCCGGCCGGCGCAGCGAGCTGCTCACCGCCCAGGCCGAACTGGACGCCGAGCTGATCCGGCTGCACGCACGGCGGGAGGCCCACGCGATCATCGCGGCAGCGCGGATGCGCACCGGCGAGCCGCGCTCCCCCGTCGAGGCCGACCAGCTGCGTGAGATCGGTGAGACCTTCTCGCGCTTCGCCGAGTCGATCGAGTCCACCATCATCTCGGGGCCGCCCTCCACCCGCGGCCCGCGAGACCTGTGAGCGGCGCCCGTCGCGGGCGCGTGCTGCTGGCGGTCGGCGCCCTGGTCCTGACGCTCGGCTGCACCTCGACCGACGTCGGCGAGGGCGACCCGGGCCCTGGCACCGACGCCGGGTCGGGCTCCGGACCGGCGCTGCTCCCCACCACCGTGTTCAGCGTGCTGTCGCCGTGGAACACCCTGGCCAGCGACCGCGGGGTGCACCCGCAGTCGGCACGGTTGCTCGACGAGGTCGGTCGGGGCCTCGGCGACGACGGGCTCGCCGTCCAGTCCTGGGGTCGCAGCATCCCGGTCGTGACCGGGGGCGACCCCACGGTCGTCAGCTGTCGCCGCGACCGGTGCGGCGACGGCACCGGCGACCTGGTCCTCGACCTCCCGGCCGACATCGACCCCGATCCGCGGTACGACGGCTGGTACTCCGTGGTCGACCTCGACGAGCGGGTCGTCCGCGACCTGCGCCGCGCTCGCCGCGAGGCCGACGGCTCCATCTCCTACGAGCTCCTGCGGGAGTGGAACCTCGACGGTCCGGGCTTCCAGCAGCCGTACGGCGTCGGCGCCCGCGGCTCGGGGCTGCCGCTCCTCGGCGGTCTGGTCCGCCGCGACGAGCTCGACCGGGGGTCGGTCGACCACGCGCTGGCCCTGAGCCTGCCGCACACGGCTGCCGACTCGTTCCTCCAGCCCGCCTCGACCACCGACGGCACCGGACCGAGCACCTCGCTCCCGCAGGGTGCGCGTCTCTTCCTGCGACCGGCCTTCCGGCTGACCCGACCCGTGGACCCGGCCACCGGCCGGCCACGGGAGTGGTCGCCGGAGCAGCAGGTGCGTGCCACGCTCCTCGTCCGCGCGCTCAAGAGCCATGGCGCGATCGTCGTCGGCGAGACCCCCGAGCCGACGCTGTACGCCGAGCGGTCCGAGGTCGGCCAGCCGCCGCTGCTGCCCGGGGACGCACTCGCGAGCATCGGGCTCGACGACTTCCTCGTCGTCGACTTCGACGCCGCCGACCGCCTCGCCCACCCGTCCCTCGCCGGGGCCGGCTCGTGAGCCGCGGCCGCGCCGGGGCGCTCGCACTTGCCGGCGTCCTCGCGCTGACGGCCTGCACCGGGTCGGAGCCCACGCCCGGCGGGCCCTCCGAGATCCCCTCGCTCGACCGCACCGGACGCGACCCGGCCCCCGCGGGTCCCACCCGCGACCCGGCCGCCGACGACCCGCTCCTGGTCGGCACCCTGCCGGACCCCGTGCCCGGACGCGTCGAGGTGGCCGGGACACCGAGCATCGTGTCGGACCGGGTCCTGCCCGGCTTCCGCGCGGAGCAGGAGACCCAGGTGGTGCAGACCCCCGACGCGGAGGCGCGGGCGTTCGAGCGGCTCTGCGTCGGCGAGGTCGACCTCGTCGACTCCGCGCGCCCGATCTCGGCGGTGGAGTGGGAGGGCTGCCGCGCGCAGGGCCTCGACGTCGTCCAGCTGCGGGTGGCGTCGGACGCCGTGGTGCCCGCCATCAGGACCGGCTCCGACGTGGGCACCGACTGTCTCGACACCGACCAGCTCGCGCGGGTCCTCTCGTCCGGGAGCGACGTCTCCGACTGGTCGGAGGTCGGTGACGACCTCGCCGACATGCCGCTGCGCGTGGCCGGCCCGGAGGTCGGCTCAGACGCGCTGAGCTCGCTCGGTCGGCTCCTCCTCGACGACCCCGCGCCGACGCGCGAGGACCTCGCCGCCGACTACCGCGCCTCGCCCGACGAGGACGCCGTCCGCGACCTCGTCGCCGGCTCGGCCTCCGACCGCGAGCTCGTCGCCCGGTACCTGCCGGTGGTGCAGCGCCGCCGCGCCGCGCTGCGGCCCGCCCTGGCGGACGCCGTACGCGCCCTGACCGACGCGCGTGCCGAGATCGCCGCCTCCCTCCAGGCGGGCGACGACCCCACCCCCGAGGCCTACGCCACCCGACGCGAGGCCGTCGCCGAGGTCGCTCGCCTCCGGGGGCTCCTGGCCTCGGTGACCGAGCGACTCGCGCGGCTCACGGCGGCCGCGGCCCGGATCGAGGCGACCACCGGCACGCTCGGGTTGTTCTCCTACCGGTTCGCGGCCGCCGCGCCCGACGTGCTGCGACCCTTCGAGGTCGAGGTCGCCGACGGCGACGGTCAGCGCGACTGCGTCCTGCCGACCCGCACGAGCATCGCAAACGGCGACTACCCGCTGGCGCGCGACCTCGTGCTCACCGCCACCACGCGCTCGATCAAGCGACCCGAGGTGGCCGACTACCTCACCTACCTGCTGGGTCGGGCCGTCACGACGGCCGAGTCCGCCGGGCTGGTCCCGCTCCCGGCGTCGACCGTGCGCACCCAGCTCGACTGGATCGCCACGGGCGACCTCCCGGTCTTCGCCTCGGTCGACGGCGGACCGGTGCAGGAGCTGCGTGCGGTCGAGCCCGACACCGACCCGGGCACCTCGACGACCCAGGGCAGCCCGGTGGAGGTCCCGGCGCGCTGAGCGGACGGACGGGCGGCCGGACGGGGTCGTCAGCCTCGGCCGCGAGCCATCACGAGCGACTGACGGACCAGGTCGAGCACCTCGACCGTGCCGTCCTCGATGTCGGCGATCGGCACCCAGTCGACGGCGTCGGTCGTGCCGCCCTGCTCCACGAGCACCGCGGGCGACCCCTCGGGCACCCGAGCGGCGTAGACGATGCCGATGGAGTGGAACTCCTCGTCGCGACCCGACGGAGCAGTGCCGCGGACGGCGACGTCACCCACCGCCAGCAGCCCGTCGATCTCGGCCTCGAGACCGGTCTCCTCGAGGAGCTCGCGACGCAGCGCGGCCGTGGGCGACTCGCCGTGCTCGACGCCGCCGCCGGGAAGCGACCAGAGGCCGGTGTGGAAGCCCTGGGTCGAGATCCGGGTCAGCAGCACTGCAGGCACCGGCTCGGCGCGGGTGACCAGCGCGTAGGCGGCGACCCGCTGGAACCGGTGCGGCCGGTAGCCCGCCAGGGCCTCACGGACCAGCGAGACGGTCGGCAGGGACCCGTCGAGCACCGCCTCGAGCGGGTGCCAGGCGGCCTCGATGGTCGAGCCGTCGACCTCGACGACCCGCGGCGGCGGCGAGTCGGACGGCACCCAGCCGTCGTAGACGATGCGCAGCGAGTGGGCGTCGACCCGTCGTCCGCGGCGCCAGGTGTCGGGCAGGTGCAGCGAGTAGGTGCGCGCCGTCTCGCCGATGGTGACGGCCAGCCCGGTCTCCTCGTGCACCTCGCGGACCACCGCGTCGCGGGGGTCCTCTCCGTGGTCGAGGCCGCCCCCGGGCAGGGTCCACTGCTCGTGGCGCGACACGCGCGGCGCGAGACGGCTCAGCAGGATCAGGCCGTCGCGGACGACCACGGCGTACGCCGCCACCCGTTGCACCTGCTGCGCCATGTCCCCCACGCTATCCAACGTCAACGAAGCGGTCCCCACGTCGGGGTGACCGCGCTCGACGGCATGCCGTCGAGGTCGAAGGACGCCACCCGCTCGATCCCGTGCCCGCCCAGGTGCGCGGGGTACCACGGGGCGTACTCCCCCGGGCGCGGCCGGTGCTCGGGCAGCTGCTGCAGCTCCTCCTGGACGGCGTGCAGCCGCTCACCGAGAAGGCGCGTGGTCGCGACGACGTCGGCGTCCGGCGGCACGTGCATCGGCTCACCGACCCGGACGTCGATGGTGCGGCCGCGGGTCACGACCGGGCGGGGGAAGGGGGCGTCGAGGGTGCGCTTCTGCCCCCACAGCCGCTGGCCGCCCCACACGTTGACCGGCACGAGCGGGGCGCCGGTCTCGCGGGCGAGCGCGACCGCGCCGGGCATCAGCGCGCGCACGACGTACGCCGCCGAGATCCCCGCCTCGGGGAAGACGCAGACGACCTCGCCGTCACCGAGCAGTCGGCGCGCGCGCAGGTAGGCCGCCGCCGGGGCCTCGCGGTCGACCGGGACGTGACGCATGGCGTCCATCGCGCGCCCGACCGGGGAGCTCCACACGTCGCCGCGGCTGAGGAACCGCACCAGGCGGCCGGTGCCGAGGAGGGCGTCGCCGACGAAGAGGAAGTCGGGGAACGACACGTGCGTGCTCGCGAGCACCACCGGACCGTTGCGGGGCAGGTGCTCGGCGCCGCCGGCGCGCACGGTGAGGCCGAGGGAGGAGAAGGCGACCTTGCCGGCGGCGATCGCGGCGAGGTAGACGGGCTCACGCAGGGCGTGACGCATGGGTGTGGCGCCGCTCAGGAGAACGGCGGGCGGTGGTCGCGCGTCAGGGAGCGGCGTCCGGCCCACCGCCACACGCGGGCCGCGCGGTCGCGGTCCTCGTCGGTGACGAGGTTGCCCATCCAGCGCAGCGCGAGGGTCATCATCAGGTCCGAGCGCATCCCGACCGGTCCGAGGGCCGGCAGCAGGCGCGGCACGGTCACCAGGCCGGCGAGGCGGCGGGCGATGGAGAAGGACTCGCCGTAGTGGTCGCGCAGGAGGGCCGGCCAGGCGGTGTCGAGGTGCTCCCGCTCGCCGAGGAGGTCGACCAGCAGCCGTCCGGTCTCCAGGCCGTAGTCGATGCCCTCGCCGTTGAGCGGGTTGACGCACCCGGCGGCATCGCCGATCAGGGCCCAGTTGGGGCCGGCGACGTTGCTCACCGCACCCCCCATCGGGAGCAGGGCCGAGGTCGGCGCACGGAGGTCGCCCGAGAGAGCGAACTCGTCGCGCCGCTCGTCGGTGTAGTAGCTCATCAGCGGCTTGATGGCGATGTTGGCGGGGCGCTTGGCGGTGGCGAGGGTGCCGACGCCGATGTTCACCTCACCGTTGCCCAGCGGGAAGATCCAGCCGTAGCCGGACAGGATGTCGCCGTCCTCCCCGCGGAGCTCGAGGTGCGAGCTGATCCACGGGTCGTCGGAGCGGTCGGAGCGCACGTAGGCGCGCCCGGCGACGCCGTAGACGGTGTCGCGGTGCCACTCGCGGCCGAGCATCTTGCCGAGCGGCGAGCGGACGCCGTCGGCGACCACCAGCCGTCGACAGGCGATCTCGAAGGTGTCGTCGCCCTGCCGGAAGACGACGGCGGCGACCCGGTCGCCGTCTCGTCGTACGTCGACGGCCCGGGCGCCGTCGAGAGCCGACGCCCCGCTCTTGATCGCGGTGGTGCGCAGGTGGTCGTCGAGCTCGGTGCGCGCGACCGCGCTCCCCCAGGACGGGAGCGTGCCCCCCGGCCAGGGCAGGTGCAGGGTCTGGCCGAAGCCGTGGGCGCGCAGCCCCTGGTTGACGGTGTGGGCGCGCAGCCAGTCCTCCAGGCCGAGACGGCTGAGCTCGCCGACCGCCCGCGGGGTGAGGCCGTCGCCGCAGGTCTTGTCGCGCGGGAAGACGGCTGCGTCGGCCAGCACGACGTCGAGCCCGGCCCGCGCCGCCCAGGCGGCAGCAGCCGATCCGGCGGGACCTGCGCCGACCACGAGCACGTCGGTCGAGGCG
>JBFJKO010000122.1:0-8214 GCA_041634935.1 Nocardioides sp. | reverse complement strand
GGCCCGCACGACGCCCACCTGGATGCCAAGAACGTCGGAGGCACCAGCTTCATCACCGGACGTGAGATCTCGGCGGTCTTCGCGACGTCGGGCTCCGGCTTCACTCCATCGCCGAGGCCGGCGCCGGGGATCGAGCGGCAGGCCCAGCCGTAGGGCTGAGGGGGCGGGCTGAGGGGCGGGGACCCCCCGATTGCGGGATGGTGGGCGCCGGGCCGTCGTCCTAGCGTCGAGCCATGACTCTTCAGACACCCAGCATCCTGGCCCGCGACGAGGGCGAGCACTTCCACTTCCTCGACAACCTGTTCACCGCGAAGGTGACCAGCGAGATGTCCAACGACGTGCTCAACGTGATGGAGTTCGTCGGCCCGAAGAACTTCGGTCCGCCGCTGCACCGCCACGACCTCGAGGACGAGATGTTCTACATCGCCGAGGGGGAGGTGTGGTTCTCCTGCGGCGGCGTCGAGGCCGTGCACCAGGAGGGGGCGCTGGCCTGGCTGCCCAAGGGGCTGCCGCACCAGTTCCAGATCCGCTCCGACACCGCGCGGGTGCTCCAGCTGACCACGCCGGGTCAGTTCGAGAAGTTCGTGGCCAAGCTGGGCAAGCCGGCCGACGGGCCGACACTGCCCGAGCCCGAGCCGGTCGACGGCGCGCTCGTGGCGCAGGTCGCGGCGGAGTTCAACATCGAGATCCTCGGACCGCCGCCGGCGCCGGTATCCTGAGGCCGACGCCTGGTGACCACCGTCGGTAGCTGCGAGTTGCGACTCATCTGGTTCCGGCCTCACGGCTGGTGCCGAAGCGGCGCCGGCGGCACCAGTCGTCCCACGCGTCAGGGGCTCACGTCGGGTCCGCCGCGCTCGCCAGCGCCCACCAGTGGTCGATGTCGGAGCTCACGCTCAGGTCCAGCGCCTCGCGGAGCAGGACGGTGTGTGCCCGGGTGCGCGAGGTGTCGACGTACTTCGTGTGGGCGAACCCGGCGAAGCCACCGCCCGGAGCGGGCAGCGGCCGGTCACGCACCCAGGCGCCGAAGGTGCCCGACACCGGTCCGCCGACCGGGTCGCCGCGCATGATGCCGGTGTGGGGGAAATAGAGGTTGGTCCACCGCACGAGCGCGAAGGGCGCTCCGTGGTCGGGGACCTGCACCGACCGCGCGTACCGCTCTCCCGGGAGGTGGTAGGCGTGGGTGTAGGTGAAGACCCGTCGACGTGAGCCGGGCGTCGGGCCGGAGGCCAGCGTGGTCGTCGGAGGGCACGACGGCAGGGCGCGGTCGGCCACCTGGTCGTCGAAGGACGTCGCCTTGTCGGGGTTCAGCAGCCATCGCGCATGCGTCAGCGGCGACCCGGCCGTGACGAGGTCGGAGACCAGCCAGGAGAACCCGTTGACCCGCGACTCCTGCCACGCGGCCAGCTGGCGGGCGCGCACGTCGTCGACGTCCGGCGGGGGAGCGTCGGGCCGGCGCGGGTTGAGCAGGTCCTCGACTGCCCGGAGGGCGGGGGTGGGCAGGGACTCGTGGTGGGCGTGGTCGCGCGATCTGCGGGTCCAGGAGTGCGCCAGGATGTCGTAGGCGATGACGCTGCCGAGGCTGTGGCCGTAGACGATGACCCGCCCGTAGCGCCCGCTGTCGTGGAGCGCGTCGATGAGGTGCAGGCCGGTCTCGCGGATGCGCTGCCGGACGGCGACGTTGTCGGGGCCCGGGTCGAGGTAGCGCGCCGCGTCGCCCAGGACGTTGGCGATGACGAGGTCCTGCAGGGGTGACCCGATCAGGCGGGCCACCTTCCACACCACCCCGGGGACGGCGGCCAGCACCAGCGCCACGCCGGCGGACAGCGTGGTGACGGAGGCGCCCGGTCCGCGGCCGAGCGCCCAGGCGACGATGCCGCCGACGGCGGCGAGCGCGAGCACCAGCAGGAGCGCGCGGACGACGTACACATGGGGTCGGAGGGTCCGGCTGATGTTGGCCCGTGGGGTCAGCAACACGAGCCGAGCGGCCCAGCCGTAGACCTGCCCGGCGGTGGTGTCGCGCAGGAGGTGGGCCCAGTAGAGCTCGTAGACGTCGGTGGTGGGCCGATCGATCGTCCAGCGTCCGGGCACGGTGACGGAGGCGGCGCCCACGAGGGGTGAGACGTAGTCGGGCTTGAGGAAGCGCCGCGTGCGGCGGGTCTCGGGGAAGACGGCCTGGACGAAGGCACGCAGGGTCGAGCTGGCGTGCTGCTCACCGATCCCGTGCACGACCACCACGGCCTGGCGGAACCGTCGCCGCTCACGCGACGCAGCCTCCACGACCACGTCGAGCGCGTCGACGGCGTCGGTCCAGAACCGCACGCACGCGCGGACGTCGTCCTCGGCGACCCCGGTCTCGGTGATGCGCACCCGGCTCCTGCCGCCGGGGCAGGTGGTGACGCGGATCGTCACCTCCGACCCGGCTCGGGCGGGGTCGTCCCAGGCGAGGCGCAGCACGAACGTGGAGGGGTTGCGTCGGAGCTCGATCACGCGGCCCGGTCCTCGTCCGGAGACCTCGACCGGAGCGCCGACGGTGCCGCCGAGGTGCGCGCCGTAGCCGAGCCAGTCCTCGGCGTTGCCCTCGCCGAGCAGGTGGTCGGCGACAGCACTGACCGGGAACGCGGTCCGTAGACCCACGCTCACCGACTGCGAAATCCCGTCCCGCACGCGGCCAGTATGCGCCCACCCGGCGCTGACGCGGGGCCTTCGCGGTACGCCGCTGTCACCTGGTGGCAGTGGCGTACCGCGTTGTTGTCCACAGGCGGGGTTAGCGGGCCTTCCTCCTGGGTAGGTGCTGGCCTACGGTGCTCCTCGGACGCACCTGCCGCACCAGGAACCTGACTCGGGAAACGGGGACCGCATGACGATCACGCGCGCCACGAGCACCGGCGAGCGTCGCGACGACACCGCCGAGGTGGAGCTGCTCGACGCCGCCGTGCGCGACCTCGTGCGCCGCGAGGGTGTCGACCCGCAGCGTGACGTCGACGTCGTACGACGCCTGGCCGACCGGGTCGTGCGGGCGCACGACGAGCGCAGCCTGACCGGGATGGTCTCGCCGGTCGGCGACGTGGACGCCGTGGTGGGCGAGCTGGTCGCCCGGGTGTCGGGGTTCGGCCCGTTGCAGCCGTTCCTGGACGACCCGGCCGTCGAGGAGATCTGGATCAACGACCCGTCGCGCGTCTTCGTCGCTCGGCAGGGCCGGCACGAGCTGACCAACCTCGTGCTCACCCGCGCCCAGGTCGACGAGCTGGTCGAGCGGATGCTGAAGTCGAGCGGACGACGCCTCGACGTGAGCACGCCGTTCGTCGACGCGATGCTGCCCGAGGGGCACCGGCTGCACGTCGTGCTCGACGGGATCTCGCGCGGCTTCTCGGCCGTCAACATCCGCAAGTTCGTGCTGCGCGCGGCGCGGCTCAGCGACCTGGTCGGTCTGGGGAGCCTGAGCCCGCGGGCGGCCACGTTCCTCGAGGCGAGCGTGCGGGCCGGGCTCAACATCCTCGTGGCCGGCTCGACCCAGGCCGGCAAGACCACGATGCTCAACTGCCTCGCCGCCGCGATCCCCGGTGGCGAGCGGGTGGTCAGCGCCGAGGAGGTCTTCGAGCTCCGCTTCAACCACCCCGACTGGGTCGCGATGCAGACGCGCCAGTCGGGCCTCGAGGGCAACGGCGAGATCGCGCTGCGCCACCTCGTGAAGGAGTCGCTGCGCATGCGGCCCTCGCGCATCATCGTGGGCGAGGTGCGGGCCGAGGAGTGCCTCGACCTGCTGCTCGCCCTCAACTCCGGCTTGCCGGGCATGTGCACCCTGCACGCCAACTCCGCCCGCGAGGCGCTGGTCAAGGTCTGCACGCTGCCGCTGCTGGCGGGCGAGAACATCTCGGCGCGCTTCGTCGTACCGACGGTCGCGACCTCGGTCGACCTGGTCGTGCACCTCGGCCTCGACCAGCACGGCATCCGACGCGTCAACGAGATCGTCTCGGTGCCCGGGCGCGTGGAGAACGACATCATCGAGGTGGAGCCGCTCTTCGTGCGCCACGACCGTGAGCTGCGTCGTACGTCGGGCATGCCCCCGCGCGTGGAGCGCTTCGAGCGGATCGGGATCGACGTCCACCAGCTGCTCAACGAGGGGCGGTAGCGACCGTGGGACTCGTCGTCGGCCTCGGACTGGGGGTGGGGCTGCTGCTGATCTGGTCGGCCTTCGCGCTGCCGCGGAGTGCTGAGCCGTCCGCCGTCCGGGCTCCGGGACGGCTCGCCCGGCAGCTCGCCGGTGCCGGGCTCGCCGAGGTGTCGGTGACAGGACTGGTGCTGGTCTGCCTCGCCTCGGCGCTCGTGGTCGGCGTGGTCGTGCAGGTCATCACCGCGACGCCGCCGATCGCGATGGTGCTCGCGGCCCTGGGCGCCTACCTGCCGATCGCGATCGTGGGCGCGCGAGCGAGACGCCGGCGGCGTGAGTTCGCCGAGGTGTGGCCCGAGGCGATCGACAACCTCGCCTCGGCGGTGCGCGCGGGCCTCTCCCTGCCCGAGGCGCTCAGCGGGCTGGCGGTGCGGGGGCCGGAGCCGCTGCGCGAGGCCTTCGAGGCGTTCGCCCTCGACTACCAGGTGACCGGCCGCTTCTCCGACTGCCTCGACCGGCTGAAGACGACCCTGTCCGACCCGGTCGGTGACCGCGTCGTCGAGGGACTCCGGATCGCCCGTGAGGTCGGTGGAGGCGAGCTCGGCCGCCTCCTGCGCCACCTCTCGGGCTACCTGCGCGACGAGCAGCGCACCCGCTCCGAGCTCGAGGCGCGCCAGGCCTGGGCGGTCAACGGGGCTCGCCTGGCCGTGGCGGCGCCGTGGCTGGTGCTGCTGGTGATGTCGTCACAACCCGACGTGATCGGGCGCTACCGGTCGCCCGCCGGGGTCGTCGTGCTCGTGGTGGGTGCGGCGATCTGCGTCGGTGCCTACCGGGTGATGATGCGGATCGGTCGGCTGCCGACCGAGCGCCGCATCCTGGCCGAGGCCCCGGTGGGTCCGTGACCGGCGCGGCGACCTGGGGGGCGCTGCTCGGACTCACGGCCGGACTCGGGGTCCTGCTGGTGCTCACGCGCGTCGCGGTGATCCGTCGTCCTCAGCTGACGGCGCGGGTGCTGCCCTACGTGCGTGACGTCCCGCGGGTGGGGGAGCCCGCCGGGCTGCGTCGCACGCCGTCGGCCGCGCCGACCGTGGCGGCGGTCGGGATCTTCGGGCCGGTGCTGCGTGCCGGTGCGCGCGGGGTCGAGCAGGTGCTCGGCGGTGCCGGGTCCGTACGACGTCGCCTCGAGCGCGCCGGACTCACCATGAGCGTGCAGGAGTTCCGCATCGAGCAGGTGGTGTGGGGCCTGGTCGGCTTCGCCGCGGCGGCGGCCTTCGGGGTGCTCCGGGCGCTGTCCGGGCCGGCCAGCCCGGTGGCGCTGCTGGTCCTCTGCCTGGCCGCCTTCGCTGGCGGTGTGGTGGCGCGCGACAACCGCCTGAGCGCGCAGGTCAGGGCACGTGAGCGTCGCATCCTCGAGGAGTTCCCGACCCTCGCCGAGCTGCTCGCGCTCGCCGTCGCTGCGGGGGAGTCGCCCGTGGCCGCGCTGGACCGCGTCGTACGACGCAGCGGCGGCGAGCTGTCGGCTGACCTGGCCCGGGTGCTCGCGGCGATCCGTACCGGTGAGCCGGTGGCGAGCGCCTTCGACCGCATGGCCGTGACCGCGGGGCTCCCATTGGTCTCCCGCTTCGCCCAGGGCATCGCCATCGCGATGGAGCGGGGCACCCCTCTCGCCGACGTGCTGCACGCCCAGGCCGCCGACGTGCGCGAGGCCGGGCGTCGCAACCTCATCGAGCTCGCGGCCCGGCGCGAGGTCGCGATGATGGTGCCGGTGGTGTTCCTGATCCTCCCGGTGACCGTGCTCTTCGCCTTCTGGCCGGGTCTCATCGGCCTGTCCCTCGCTGCTCCCTGAGCCCTCCCAGGTACTGCCTCGGCCGCAGATCGCGGTCGTCTCGGAAAGGAACCTCATGTCCCAGCTCGCCCAGCACGCCGTCCGGCTCCTCGGACTCGCCCTGATGCTCGCCCCCTCCGCCGACCGCCGACGCGACCAGCGCGGTGACGTGCCCGGCTGGGTGCTGGTCACGATCATGACCGTGGGGCTGATGGCGGCGATCAGCGCGCTGGCCGGTGAGCAGCTGACCGCGATGCTGCAGTCGGCGCTCAGCTCGGTGAAGTAGGCGTGGGGCGTCGGCGCGGCCAGCGTGGGTCGGCGGTCGTCGACATCGTGCTGGTGATGGTCGTGCTCGTGCCGCTGGTGCTCGGGATCATCCAGGTCGCGCTCGTGATGCACGTGCGCAACACCCTCGCGGCCGCCGCGTCGGAAGGGGCGCGGTACGCCGCGACCCAGGGAGCGTCGCCCGGCGCCGGGGTGGCGCGCACGCGCACCCAGATCGACGCCGGCATCTCGGGCGACTTCGCGCGTGACATCGCCGTACGACGGGTGGTGCTCGGCGGGGTGCCCACCGTCGAGGTCGTCGTGCGCGCCCGGGTGCCCGCGCTGGGGCTGGGTGGTCCCGGCGTCGACCTCGTCGTCGCCGGCCACGCGGTGGCGGAGCAGCAGCCATGAGGCGGCCCGTGCGCGACGAGCGGGGGAGTGCGGTCGTCGAGCTGGTGTGGTTGGGCATCCTGCTGCTGGTGCCGATGCTGTGGATCGTGGTGTCGGTCTTCCAGGTGCAGGGTGGTGCGTTCGCGGTGACCTCGGCCGCGCGGTCGGCCGCGCGTGCCTATGCCCTCGCACCGACCGACCTCGCAGGTGAGCAGGCGGCCGCGGCCGCGGCCCGTCAGGCGCTCAGCGACCAGGGACACGCCGACGCCCCGGTCGACGTCGACGTCGCGTGCACGCCGTACCCGGACGCGTGCCACAGCGGGACGTCGGTGATCACGGTGCGGGTCACCTCGCGGGTCGTCCTGCCGCTGATGCCCGACTTCCTCGGCGGTGGCAGGCCGTCGTTCCGGCTCGACTCGTCCCACACGGTGCCGATCGGGCGCTACGTGCCCGTGGACGGCGGTGGCTCGTGACGCGCGACGACCGTGGCAGCGCCACTCCGCTGATCATCGGCTTCGCGCTGCTGCTGGCGATGACGGTGGCCTTCGTCATCGACGCCTCGGCGGCGTTCCTGCACCGCCAAGGCCTCGACACCCTCGCCGACGGGGCCGCACTCTTCGGCGCCGAGGCGGGTGCACAGGGCACCGAGGTCTACAGCGGCGGCGTCGACCCACAGGCGCTGGCCCAGACCCGGGCGCAGGCCGAGATCGGCGTGCGCGACTACCTCAGCCGGGTCGGCGCCCACCGCGAGTTCCCGGGGCTCCGGTTCGAGGTCGCCGTGCGCGACGACCAGGTCATCGTGCGGGTCAGCGCACCCGTCGACCTCCCGCTCACCGTCCCGGGCGGCCCGCAGGACACGCGCATCTCGGCCACCGGCTCGGCGGTCGTCGACCCGCAGTAGCAGGGGCATGGGCCACGATGGCTCGATGGACGACCTCGTGTTCTACCTCGGCATCCCTCCGCTCGGCGCCCTCGCGGTGGTGCTCTCCACGATCGTGCTCTACGGCGCGATCACCAGCCTCCTCAGTCGCGCCGGCCAACGGCTCTACACCTCGCCCTCGAGCCTCGACCTCGCGGTGGTCACGGTGCTCGGAGCGATCGTCGGCCGCTCGATCCTCGGGCAGGTGCCGACGCTGAGCGGTGGGCTCCTGGCGCTCGGCACGCTGTTCGTGGTCGAGGGTGTGGCAGGGCGCGTACGACGGAGTGCGCGCGTGGTGGCCCGGCGACGCCATCGCGCGGTCGCGGTGATGGTCGCCGGGCAGGTGCAGCGCGGTGAGCTGGTGCGGCTGGGTCTCGACGAGTCGGCGCTGTGGAGTGCTCTGCGCGGCGCCGGGGTGCACGCGCCGCAGGACGTGGCGGTCGCCGTCGTGGAGGCCGACGGCAGGTTCACGGTGCTGCGGGCGGGCGAGGAGGTGCACCCTGCGGCGCTCACCGGAGTCAAGCAGTCCTGTGAGGTGCTCGAGCGACTCGGTGCGGACGCCTGATCAGGTGCGTGCCTTGCGGTAGCCGTGCTTCTGCGCCCCGGCCTCGCTGGCGAAGCACTCCTCGGGGTTGGTGACGTCGTAGTAGTCCTGGCCCGGGAGGTGGTAGATCCACTCCTCGGTGCCGCGGTTGCCCTTGATCGGTG
>JBFJKO010000121.1:0-8226 GCA_041634935.1 Nocardioides sp. | reverse complement strand
GGGCTGCGCGGCCAAGCTCGGTCTTCCGCGCTGACGGACGCCTGGTCGTCGAGCAGCCGGGGAGCGAGCGGAGCGAGCCACCATCCCTGGTCGTCGAGTAGCCGGGGAGCGAGCCTGCGAGCCACCGGCGTATCGAGACGCGGTGAGCCGACCGCCCACCGCACCGCCTAGCCTTCATCCATGACATCGTCCGCCGGCCCGAGGTATCTCGGGGCGGCGGACGTTCGTCGTCTGGCCGACCTGCTCGACCTGCGCCCGACCAAGCAGAAGGGGCAGAACTTCGTCATCGACGCCAACACCTGCCGCCGCATCGTGCGCGAGTCGGGCATCACCGGCGACGACGTGGTGGTCGAGGTGGGCCCCGGCCTCGGGTCGTTGACGCTCGCGCTCCTCGAGGTGGCCCAGCACGTGACGGCGGTGGAGATCGACGACAAGCTCGCCGGCCTGCTGCCCGAGACCGTCGCCGAGTACGCCCCCGGCCAGGCCGACCGGTTCGCGCTGGTCCACGCCGATGCGCTGCGGATCACCGAGCTGGCTGGTCCGGCTCCCACGGCGCTGGTCGCCAACCTGCCCTACAACGTCTCGGTCCCGGTGCTGCTCCACCTGATGGCGCTGCTGCCCAGCCTCCGGCGTGGTCTGGTCATGGTGCAGGCCGAGGTGGCCGACCGGCTTGCCGCCAAGCCCGGCAGCAAGGCCTACGGCATCCCGTCCCTCAAGGCCGCGTGGTACGCCGACGTACGGCGCGCCGGCGCGATCGGACGCAACGTCTTCTGGCCGGCGCCCAACGTCGACTCGGGTCTCGTGGCCTGGACGCACCGCGAGCCACCCGCGACCGAGGCCACCCGCGAGGAGGTCTTCACGGTCATCGACCTGGCCTTCGCCCACCGGCGCAAGGCGCTGCGTGGCGTGCTGCGCGACGCGGCCCCCTCGAGGGGCCTGACGGGGTCGGTCGACGACGCCCTGACCCACGCGGGCATCGACCCGCTCACCCGCGGCGAGTCGCTCACGATCGAGCAGTTCGCCGCGCTGGCCGAAGGACTCAGATGACCCAGCCGCACCGCCTCCTGGGCAGCGCACCGGTGACCGTGCGGGCCGCCGCGAAGATCAACCTGCACCTCGGGGTCGGTGCGCCGCGCGACGACGGCTTCCACCCGCTCACGACCGTCTACCAGGCGGTCGGGCTGTGTGACGACGTCACCGCCACCCCGACGGAGCCGGACGGCGACGACGGTGCTGCCCTCGAGGTCGAGGTGCGCGGCAGCGACTGGATCGACGTCCGGTCGGTCCCCGGTGACGAGCGCAACCTCGCCCACCGGGCGGCGTCCGCCCTCGAGACCCTGCACGGGTGCACTATCGGTGGCCTGCTGCAGATCGAGAAGGCGATCCCGGTCGCGGGCGGCCTGGCCGGCGGATCGGCCGACGCGGCCGCGGCGCTGGTGGCGCTCGACCGCGCCTACGACCTCGGCACCAGCGACGACGACTTCCTCCGGATCGCCGCCGACCTCGGCAGCGACGTCCCGTTCGCCCTCATCGGTGGCACCGCCCTCGGCACCGGCCGCGGCGAGCAGGTCGAGCCGGTCGCCGACGTCGGCACCTGGTGGTGGGTGCTGGTTCCCGACCGCGAGGGACTCTCGACGCCCGAGGTCTACCGCCACTTCGACCGGCTCCACCCCGACGCGCCCGTCGAGCCGCCGAGCGCCGACCTGCTCCTCGGCGCGCTGCGCACCGGGCAGCCGGTCAGCCTGGCCCGTGCGCTGCACAACGACCTCCAGGAGGCCGCGATCGACCTGCGGCCCGAGCTCGGACAGCTCCTCACGCGCGGGGAGAGCGAGGGCGCGCTGCGCGGGATCGTCTCCGGCTCCGGCCCGACCTGCGTCTTCCTGTGCGAGTCCGCCGACCACGCCCGTGACCTGGCCGGGGCGCTCATGCGCTCGGGCCACCCCACCGTGCTCGTCGCCAACGGCGCCGTCGCCGGTGCCCACCTCGTGAAGGACCACGCCTGATGGCCAACCTGCTCAACCTCGAGAAGGTCTCCAAGTCCTACGGCGTCCGGCCGTTGCTGTCCGAGGTGTCCCTGGGCATCGGCACCGGCGACCGGATCGGCATCGTCGGGCGCAACGGCGACGGCAAGACCACCCTGCTCGAGGTCATGAGCGGCATCGAGCAGCCCGACGCCGGACGCGTCTCGCAGCAGCGCGGCCTGCTGATCGGCTACCTCCACCAGGGCGACGAGCTCGTCGACACCCACACCGTGCGGGAGGCCGTCCTCGGTGGACGCTCCGACCACGAGTGGGCCGCCGACTCGATGCTGCGCGAGATCGTGAGCGAGCTGCTCGCCGGGGTCGAGCTCGACCGCGCCGTCCTCGGGCTCTCCGGTGGCGAGCGCCGCCGCTGCGCGCTGGCCGCGCTGCTGCTCGGCGACCACGAGCTGATCGTGCTCGACGAGCCCACCAACCACCTCGACGTCGAGGCGGTCGCCTGGCTGGCCGGACACCTGCGCCGTCGTGCGTCGGCGCTGGTCGTGGTCACCCACGACCGCTGGTTCCTCGACGAGGTCTGCCAGTGGACCTGGGAGGTGCACGACGGCGACGTCGACGTCTACGAGGGCGGCTACGCGGCGTTCGTGCTCGCCAAGGCCGAGCGTTCGCGCCAGGCCTCCGCCTCGGAGTCGCGTCGCCAGAACCTGATGAAGAAGGAGCTGGCCTGGCTGCGGCGGGGCGCCCCGGCCCGCACGGCCAAGCCGAAGTTCCGCATCGACGCCGCCAACCAGCTCATCGAGGACGTCCCACCCCCGCGCGACCGGCTCGAGCTGCAGAAGTTCGCGACCCAGCGCCTCGGCAAGGACGTCATCGACATCGAGGACGTCGACCTGTGGCGCGGCGAGCGCCAGCTGCTCTCGAAGGCCACCTGGCGCCTCGGGGCGGGCGACCGGGTCGGCATCGTCGGCGTCAACGGCGCCGGCAAGACCTCGGTGCTCTCGCTCGTCGCCGGTGCGCTCGCCCCCAGCTCCGGGAAGATGAAGCTCGGTCGCACCGTCGCCCTGCAGCACCTCACCCAGGCCCTGGACGACGTCGACCCCGACGGTCGCGTGCTGCCCACGATCGAGGCCATCCGCCGCGTCACCACGACCAAGGACGGCGAGATCACCGCCACGTCGATGCTCGAGCGCTTCGGCTTCACCGGCGACCGGCTCACCGCGCGGCTCGGCGACCTCTCGGGTGGGGAGCGGCGGCGCTTCCAGCTGCTCAAGCTGCTCCTCACCGAGCCCAACGTGCTGCTCCTCGACGAGCCCACCAACGACCTCGACATCGAGACCCTCAACGTGCTGGAGGACTTCCTCGACGCGTGGCCGGGCACCCTCGTCGTGGTCTCCCACGACCGCTACTTCCTCGAGCGGGTCACCGACTCGGTCTGGGCCCTGCTCGGCGACGGCCGGTTGTCGATGCTGCCGCGCGGGGTGGAGGAGTACCTGGAGCGGAGACAGGCGGCCCTGAGGAACGAAGGGAAGCCTGTCGGGAGCGAAGGTAGAGCGAGCGACACGACCGAGGGACGAGGTCGTACGAGCGAGACGAAACCCGGTGAGCCAGGAAGCAGTCGTGACCACTCCGGCTCAGCCAAGGCCAAGCCGGGCTCGGCCGAGGAGCGTGCCGCCCGCAAGGCGATCTCCCGGGTCGAGAAGCAGCTCAAGAAGGTGCTGCTGCGCGAGATCGAGCTCAACGCCGAGCTCGAGGCGAACGTCGACGACTACGACAGGCTGGCCGTCCTCGGTGCCGAGCTCCAGCAGGTGCTCGCCGAGAAGGACGACCTCGAGCTGGAGTGGCTCGAGGCCTCCGAGCTCGTCGACTAGCAGCCGCGGCAGGGCTGCTAGGGCGTCGGGGGAGTCCCGAAGGGCGAGAGCAGCACGCGCAGCAGCCCGGCCAGCTTGGCCTGGTCGCGTGCGGGCAGGTCGGCGAGCAGCGCACGCTCGGCATCGAGCAGGGCCTCGAAGGCGCCGTCGACGGCGGCCTTGCCCTCCGGCGTGAGCCGCACGATCACGCCGCGTCGGTCCTCGGGGTCGGGGGAGCGCTCGACGAAGCCCCGCCCGGCGAGCCGGTCGACGCGGTTGGTCATGGTCCCGCTCGTCACGAGCGTCTCGCGCAGCAGGCGCCCCGGCGACAGCTCGTACGGCGTCCCGGCGCGGCGCAGGGCGGCCAGCACGTCGAACTCCCAGGACTCGATCGCGTGGGCGCTGAAGGCGGCGCGGCGGGTGAGGTCGAGGTGGCGGGCGAGCCGGCTGATGCGGCTGAACACGGCCACGGGGTCCAGGTCGAGGTCGGAGCGCTCGCGCGCCCACGCCTCCACCAGGTCGTCCACCTCGTCGCGCATGGACAGCACTCTACGCAGGTCGTCAAGAATCTTGACATCGAGACAATGGCGGGCGGAGACTGGATCTCCTGTCGTCGAGAGGCGGAGGTCGCCGTGCCGTCGCACACCTGGGACCCCGAGCGCTACCTCACCTACGCCGGCGAGCGCGGGCGTCCGTTCGTCGAGCTCCTCGCGCGGGTCGGAGCGTCCGACCCGCGCACCGTGGTCGACCTCGGGTGCGGCCCCGGCACCCTCACCCGGCTGCTGGTCGAGCGCTGGCCGGGGGCGGACGTGCGGGGCCTCGACAGCAGCGAGGCGATGATCGCCACCGCGCGCGGCGGGGCAGCCGCGGACCGCATCGCCTTCTCCGTCGCCGACGTGAGCGACTGGCGGCCGGAGGGCTCGGTCGACGTCCTGGTCTCGAACGCCGCGCTGCAGTGGGTCGAGGGGCACCTCGACCTGCTGCCGCGGCTCCTGGGTGCGCTGGCCCCGGGTGGCTGGCTCGCCTTCCAGGTGCCCGGCAACGTCGCGGAGCCGAGTCACGAGCTGCGCCGCGAGCTGGCCGCGGAGCCGCCGTACGCCGAGGCCACCCGCGACGTCGCGGTGCCGTCGAGCCACGACCCGGCGACCTACCTACGGGTCCTGCACGACCTCGGCGCCTCGGTCGACGCCTGGGAGACCACCTACCTCCACGTCCTGGACGCCACCGTCGACCCCGACCCGGTGTTCACCTGGGTGAGTGCGACCGGGGCGAGGCCCACCCTGGAGGCGCTGGCCGGGTCGGTGCGCGACGACTTCGAGCACGAGCTGAAGTGGCGCCTGCGAGCCGCCTATCCCGCGAGCGCCGGCCGGGTCGTGCTGCCGTTCCGTCGGGTCTTCGTCGTGGCCAGGGCCGCGGGAGCGATGCCCACCGGGGCGTAACTCCGCGTTGTCTCCGGAGTTGAACCTCGAAAGCGTCTGGGTGGCTATCCTGACGCCTACTCTTCACGTCCATATCGGGGGTCGTCCGTCGGTGGGGCGGGTGGGCCGGACACAACAGGGGGCAGCGATGTCGACAGGGTCGGCCAGCGATCGAACGGCAATACTCAACCGGATCAAGCGCGCCCAGGGTCAGCTCGCCGGGGTGCTGAAGATGATGGAGGAGGAGCGCGAGCTCGGCGCCGTCCTCAACCAGCTCAAGGCCGTGACGAGCGCGCTCGAGCGCGCCGGCTTCGCGATGGTGGCGGCGGAGTGGCGCGGCAGCGTCGACGACGCCGGCGACGTGACCCCCGAGCAGCTCGACCATCTCGAGAAGCTGTTCCTCTCGCTGGGTTGAGTTACCAACCGGTAACATCCGGTAGCATCTCGCGGCATGACTCAGGTCCTCTCCTTGTGGCGCACCGCCACCGGCCTCCCCGTGGTCGGCGGCACCGTCGGCAAGCGCCTCTTCTCCTTCGCCTTCAGCCGACAGGCTCCCTACTTCTCTACGATCCGCCCCCGCTTCGTCGAGATCCGGCCCAACTACGCCGAGCTGGTGATCCCCAAGCGCAAGGCGGTCCACAACCACATCGGCACCCTGCACGCCATCGCGCTCTGCAACGGCCTCGAGGCCGCGATGGGTGCGCTGGCCGAGGCCACGGTCCCGGCCGACAAGCGCTGGATCCCGCAGGGCATGGACATCGCCTACACGGCGAAGGCGACCAGCGACGTCAGGTGCATCGCCGAGACCGACGCCGCTCAGTGGGCCTCCGACGAGTCCCGGCTGGAGGTGCGCGTCAAGGGCGTGCGTGACGACGGCACCGTCGTCATCGAGGGCGTGATCAGGTTGCACGTCTCACCGAAGAAGGGCTGACCCCGGCACGGGCGGTTCCGGGACGGTCTCGCCCGGGGCCGCGAGGTGCGTGCGATAGCTGTCGGCCCAGGTGCCGGCCGCGATCATCTCCGCCAGCAGCGCCTCGACGACCGCGACGTCCGGCGACCCCTCCGGCAGCCCGATCCCGTAGTCGACGACCCGGAATGGCGACTCGACCACCTTGAGGCCGTCGTACTGCACGGCGTAGCCGCCGAGCACGACGTCGTCGCCGGTCACCGCGTCGACCGTGCCGAGCAGCAGCTGGTCGACGCAGGCGGCCATCGACTCGCCGGTCCGCACGATCACGCCGGGGGAGAACGACGCCTGCCGGACCACCTCGGCGTCGGCGGTGTCGACGACCGAGCAGAGCCGCCGTCCGTCGAGGCTGTGCGGTCCGGTGACCTCGGCCTCGTCCGCGACCACCAGGAGGTCCTGGCGGGCGCTCAGGTAGGGGCCGGCGAGGTCGACGAGCCGCGCGCTCTCCGCGGACATCCGGTAGGTGCTGACCACCAGGTCGACCTCGCCGCTCTGGAGCGAGCGCTCGCGGGTGCTGTCGGGGAGCCGGCGGAACTGCGTCTCCTCGATCGACCAGCCGAGTCCGTGCGCCAGGTGGCGCGCGACGTCGACGTCGAAGCCCACCGGCTCGCCGTCGCCGTCCACCGTCGAGAAGCCCGGCACGTCGTCGCCGATCCCGATCACGAGCGTCCGCTGGGCCGTGGCGGCGCTGGAGCCGTCGGCGCAGCCGCCGAGCACGAGGCTCAGCAGCGCGCACAGGACAGCGAGCAGGGGGATCGGACGCATGGTTGGGAGCTCCGGCTGGTGGGGCAGGAGGAGGGAGCGGACTCCTGCGTCCGGCGAGTGTAGTCGGCTGCGTGGCACCCTCGAGGCGTCATCGGGGGCTCGGAGGGAGGGCGTCTGGACCACCTGCGAGCCGGGACGGCGGTCGCGGTTGCTGCTGTCGTGGTCGGCGCGAGTAACCTGCGCGATGTGGCAGGCCCAGATTTCGAGACCCAGATCAAGCAGCTCCAGGCGACGATGCACACCATCGGTCAGGTCCTGGACCTCGACGGCATGCGCGAGGAGATCAAGGACCTCGGCGACCAGGTCGCGGCCCCCGACCTGTGGGACGACCAGGAGAACGCCACCAAGGTGACCGGACGGTTGTCCTTCCTCCAGGGCACGCTCGACCGCTTCGTCGAGCTCGAGGCCCGGATCGAGGACGCCGGGGTGCTGGTCGAGCTCGGCGTCGAGGAGGGCGACGAGGACTCCATCGCCGAGGCCGAGCGCGAGCTCACCCGGGTGAAGAAGGCGGTCGAGGGGCTCGAGGTGCGCACGCTCCTCAACGGCGAGTACGACGCCCGCGAGGCGCTGGTCTCGATCCGCGCCGGCGCGGGCGGGGTCGACGCGGCCGACTTCGCCGAGACCCTGATGCGCATGTACGTGCGCTGGGCCGAGCAGCACGACTACAAGGTCGAGGTCTTCGAGACCTCCTACGCCGAGGAGGCCGGCCTCAAGTCGGCCACCTTCGCCGTCCACGCGCCGTACGCCTACGGCACGCTCTCGGTCGAGTCCGGCACCCACCGCCTGGTGCGGATCAGCCCCTTCGACAACCAGGGCCGGCGCCAGACCAGCTTTGCCGCGGTCGAGGTCGTGCCGGTGCTCGAGCAGACCGACGAGATCGAGGTCCCCGACGAGGAGATCCGCGTCGACGTCTACCGCTCCGGCGGCCCGGGCGGGCAGTCGGTCAACACGACCGACTCCGCGGTCCGCCTGACGCACATCCCGACCGGCACCGTGGTGTCGTGCCAGAACGAGAAGTCGCAGCTGCAGAACAAGGCGAGCGCGATGGTCGTGCTCAAGGCCAAGCTGCTCGCTCGCAAGAAGGCCGAGGAGAAGGCGCACCTCGACTCGATGCGCGGCGACGTGCAGGCCAGCTGGGGCGACCAGATGCGCAACTACGTGCTCAACCCCTACCAGGTCGTCAAGGACCTCCGCACCGGCTACGAGGTCGGCAACCCGACCTCGGTGTTCGACGGCGACCTCGACGGCTT
>JBFJKO010000120.1:0-8226 GCA_041634935.1 Nocardioides sp. | reverse complement strand
CCGGCGTCGCCGCGGCGACGTCCCCGATGCTCTGGGTCCCGCCGGCCGCGGCCGCTGCGCGCCCCCGCGGCGTCCACCTCGTGTACGGCGACGACGCCCGCACCTCGATGACGGTCTCGTGGTCGACCCCGCGCTCGGTCGACAGGCCGCGGCTCGAAGTCGGGCCCGACCGCGGCCTCGGCCTGCGGGTGCCGGTGCGCAGCCGGTCGACCAAGGACCTCCGCACCGTCTACCACCACGGCACGGTCGAGGGGCTCGAGCCCGGCACGCGCTACCGCTACCGGATCACCCACCGGGGGGCCGGCGCGACGACCGGCACCTTCGCCACGGCGCCGGCCCAGGCGGAGCGGTTCCGCTTCGCGGCCTTCGGCGACATGGGGGTCAACGCAGCCGCGGCCGCGCACGTGCAGCTCATCGACGCGATGAAGCCGGACCTCTCCTTCGTGGTGGGTGACCTCTGCTACGCCGACACCGCCGGCGGCACGGGCGCCGGCGGCGACACGTCGCAGGACTTCGCCGAGTGGGACCGGTGGCTGCGTCAGATCGAGACCAGCGCCGCCCGGGTGCCGTGGATGACCACGGTCGGCAACCACGAGATGGAGGAGGGCAACGGCGAGCTTGGCTACGCCGGCTACCTCGACCGCTTCCGCAACCCGCGCAACGGCGTGAGGGGCGCCCCGGTCACCTACTCCTTCGTCTACGGCAACGTCGCGTTCATCGCCCTCGACGGCAACGACGCCTCCTTCGAGATCTCGCGCAACGAGGGCTACCTCGGCGCCGCGCAGGACCGGTGGCTCGAGCGACGGCTCCGGCGCTTCCGCGCCCGCGACGACATCGACTTCATCGTCGTCGGCTTCCACAACTGCATGTACTGCACCAACCTCGTGCACGCCTCCGACGGCGGCAACCGCACCCGCTGGGAGCCGTTGTTCGACCGCTACTCCGTCGACCTCGTCGTCAACGGCCACAACCACTGCTACGAGCGCACGCACCCGCTGCGCGCCGGCGTGCCGGTCGTCGAGGCGCGCCGCGGTGCGGTGGTCGACAGCCGCAGGGGGACGACGTACCTCACCGCCGGCGGCGCCGGCCAGGCCGTCTACCCGACCAGCGGGGCGCCGGTGTCGTACGTCGTGATGGACGGCGGCGTGCGGGTGCCCGAGACGACCACCTGGTCGGCGGTGACCGACAACCAGCACTCGATCGGGTTCGTCGACGTCGTCCCACGGCGCGGCGACCGCCCGGCCCGGATGAGGCTCACCGCCCTCGCGACCGACGGCACGGTGATCGACAAGGTCACCCTGAAGCGCGGTCGCTGACGAGGCGTTCCCGCTCCGGCCGGCCCGATACGGCAGGGTGGGTCCGTGCACTACGTCGGAGTCGATCTCGCCTGGGGACTGCGCCAACCCACCGGACTGGCGGTGCTCGACGGCGACGGCCGTCTGGTGCACGTCAGCGCGGTGCGCACCGACGAGGAGATCGAGGCCGAGCTGGCGGCCTACGTGGCCGGCGACTGCCTGGTCGCGATCGACGCGCCGCTCGTGGTCAAGAACGCCACCGGCTCGCGGCCGGCCGAACGCGCGCTGAGCAAGGACTTCCGGCGTTTCGACGCCGGCACGCACCCCGCCAACACCCGCAAGCCGGAGTTCGCCGAGGGCCCCCGCGGCGCGCGCGTGGCCAAGCGGCTCGGCCTCGACATCGACCCGCGCTCGGGTCGGCCCCGCCGGGCGATCGAGGTCTACCCGCACGCGGCGTCGATCGTGCTGTTCGGGCTGCCCAAGATCCTGCGCTACAAGAACAAGCCCGGCCGCGACCTCGACCTGCTGCGCACCGAGCTGCTGCGCCTGATGTCGTTCGTCGAGGCCACGGTCACCACCGACGAGACGTGGGGCGGACTCCGCTCGCAGGTCGAGCGCGCGACCCGCAAGAGCGAGCTGCGCGTGGTCGAGGACCAGGTGGACGCCGTCGTGTGCGCGATCGTCGCGCTCGTCGCCCACCGCACGCCGGACCTCGTGACGACGTACGGCGACCTCGACACCGGCTACATCGTCACCCCGACGCTCGGCACCGCCCCGACGCGCACCGACGTGGTGCGCGAGGCCGTGCAGACCTACGCGGCCGACCACCCGGCCCTCACCCTCGCCGGGCAGGAGGCGGTCGCGCTCGTGCAGGGGATCCTCGACGAGGCGGGCATCAACTACCTCTCGGTGACCGGGCGCACCAAGTCGGTGGCGTCGTTCGCCGAGAAGGCCGAGCGGATGATCGCCGGCGTGCCGGCCTACGCCGACCCGCTCCGGCAGATCACCGACCAGCTCGGCGTCCGGGTGATCACCTACGTCGAGGACGACGTCGACGCCGTCGCCGACCTGCTCGGCGAGCAGGTGATCGTGCAGGACGACCGCGACATGGGGCAGGAGACCGCCGACGAGGGTCGTTTCGGCTACGCGAGCCGGCACCTGATGATCGCGCTCGACCCCGCCCGCGAGTCGCACCCCGACTTCAGCCACCTGCGCTCGCGGGCCGCGCAGGTGCAGGTGCGCACCGTGCTGCAGCACGCGTGGGCCGAGTTCGAGCACGACATCCGCTACAAGGGCACCGTGCCCGCCGAGCACGCCCGCGAGTTCGACCGCCGCTTCGCGCTCGCCGCGGGGCTGCTCGAGCTCGCCGACCGCGAGTTCTCCCAGATCCGCGAGCGGCTGCGCGGCGTGGCGCCCGAGGTGCGGGTCAGCACCGACGACGACCCCCGCATCGACCCGCGCGAGCTCGCCGCCTTCCTGGCCGGGCAGTACTCGCAGGCGGGCTGGTCGCGCACCGAGCACTACGGGTGGATCTCCGGACTCCTCCTCGAGCTGGGCATCACCTCGCTCGACGAGCTCGCCGACGTGCTCCGCGGGGTCGACGAGGCCGCGATCACCGAGCGGATGGACTACCGCCACCCGCCGGGCGCCGTACGACGCCTGGACGACGCGTTGCTGTGGGTCTACGGCGACCGCTTCGTCGAGCTGCACGGCAACGCGCACCGCCGCGAGGGGCTGGCGGCGCGGCTGACCCGCCTGACCACGTCCGACGGCTCGGGATAGTCCCTGACGTTGTGGCCCCCGACACGCCGTACGAGGGGCCGGAACGTCAGGGACTATCGCGGGTCAGGCCTGGACGGAGCCGTCGCCGCCGCCGTTGCCGGGCACCTGCGGCTGCCCGGAGCCGCACAGGCCGAGCGTGATCGCCTTGTAGCGGGCGAAGTCGCGCGATCCCGCCGAGGCCGCGAGGTAGTCGCCCGGCGGGAGCGCGGCGTAGTAGCGCACCGCCTCGAGCAGGGCCGCGCTCACCCGGGTGCCGGCCGCGGCGTCCTCGGCCTCCGCGAGCGGGACGGCGCTCTCGAAGCGGGCCACCGTCTCCTCGAAGTCGCCCCGGTTGAAGGCCTCGATGCCGGCGACGACCTCGTCGCAGGCGGTCTGCTCGGCCGGACGGGGACTGCGGTCCTGCTCAGGAGCCGCGGACGACGCCTGCGGCACCGGGGCGGGCTCGCCCAGACGGCCGGACGGCGTGAGCCCGCTGCACCCGCCCAGCAGCGGCGTGGCGAGCGCGGTCGCCAGCAGGAGGGCGGCGGCGCGCGCGGTGATGGTCACCTGTCTGACGGTAGGTCGGGGTGCCAACCACTTCGGTGGGGTCGGTGGTCGACGTCGTCACGTCCCTCACCGCGTCTCGACACGCGGGTCACGACCTCGTTCCTCGGTCGTGCCGCTCGCTCGACGACCATCGACGGGGCTTCGCAGGCTCAGCCCCGTCACCAGGGACTGGGGACGTAGTCCTTGAGGAAGTGGCCGTGCAGGTCCTCGCCGGCCTCGCCCTGCACCACCGGGTCGTAGACGCGGGCGGCGCCGTCGACGAGGTCGAGCGGTGCGTGCCACCCCTCGGCGGCGATGCGCAGCTTGTCCTGATGGGGACGCTCGTCGGTGATCCAGCCGGTGTCGACGGCGTTCATCAGGATCCGGTCGGTCTCGAACATCTCGCCGGCCGACGTGCGGGTCATCATGTTGAGCGCGGCCTTGGCCATGTTGGTGTGCGGGTGGCCGGCGCCCTTGTAGCGGCGGGAGAACTGTCCCTCCATCGCCGAGACGTTGACGACGTGGGCGCGCCCGGACGGCGCCGCGGCGGCCGCGGCCGCCATCGCCGGGCGCAGTCGCGAGACCAGCAGGAACGGTGCGACCGAGTTGCACAGCTGCACCTCGAGCAGCTCCATCGGGTCGACCTCGTCGACGGTCTGGGTCCAGGAGTTGGTGGTCTGGAGGTCGGGAAGCAGCCCGCCGGCGTCGACGGCCGTGCCGGCGAGGTGCGCGTCGAGGGAGGCGTGGCCGGCCTTGAGGGCCAGCGCCGTGAGCGTGGCCGCGGTGTGCTCGGCGCGCGCGTGGTCGAGCGACTCGCCCTCGTGGGCGGCGACGGCCTCGCGCGACAGGGCGCCCGCGATCGCAGCCGGGTGGGCCTCGGAGATCCGGTCGAAGCGCACCATCTCGGGCAGCGGTCGGCCGTGGATCGCGTCGGGCAGGGGCTCGTCCTCGGCGGCGACGAGCGGCGCGTAGGCGCCGGGGGAGCGGCGCACGGTCTGGCAGGCGTTGTTGATCAGCACGTCGAGCGGGCCGGCCGCCGCGACGTCGTCGGCCAGGGCGATCACCTGCGTCGGGTCGCGCAGGTCGATGCCGACGATCTTGAGCCGGTCGAGCCACTCGGGGGAGTCGGGCAGCGAGGCGAAGCGTCGTACGGCGTCGTGGGGGAAGCGCGTGGTGATCGTCAGGTGCGCGCCGTCGCGCAGCAGCCGCAGCGCGATGTACATCCCGATCTTGGCGCGCCCGCCGGTGAGCAGGGCGCGGCGTCCGGTGAGGTCGGTGCCCTGGTCGCGCTTGGCGTGCGAGCGGGCCGCGCAGGTGGGGCACAGCCAGTGGTAGAACGCGTCGACCAGGGTGTAGTCGTCCTTGCAGATGTAGCACCCGCGCGGGTTGATCAGCTCGCCGGCGAACGCCCCCGTGGTGGGGGTGGTGAGAAGCAGCCCCTCGGTCTCGTCGTCGATGCGCAGCGGCGAGCCGGTGGCCGTGGCCTCGGTGATCGCGCGGTCGTGGGCGAGCTCCTCGGCGCGCTTGGCCGCGCGGCGGTCACGCTTGAGCGCCTTGTACATGTGGGAGGCAGCCCGCTTGACCTCGATGTGGTCGGGGTGGTCCTCGGGGACCGTGTGGAGCTGCCCGAGGACACGCAGGGTGGCGGCGAGGTCGTCGGGGTCGATCACCCGCGGATTCTACGGCGTCGCCGCGGTGCTCGTGCGGCCGCAGTCGCCCGGGCCCTCACACGCGGGACGGCGGTCGGGTGACCCGGTAGCGCACGAACGACGGCACCGCGATCGAGGCCACGACCACGCCCACGACGACGAGCACGCCGCCGCCCGCCGCCGCGACGGCCGTGCCGACCAGGGCCGCGGCCGCACCGTGGGCGACGTCGGCCACCCGCGGGCCACCGGCGACGACGACGATGAAGATGCCCTGCAGGCGTCCGCGCATCTCGTCGGTCGCGACGGTCTGCAGCATCGAGGAGCGGAACGCCGCCGAGGCCATGTCGGCGGCGCCGCCGACGGCGAGCATGAGCACGGCGGTCGCGAGCATCGTCGGGCGCAGGGACGGCGCGGCGCCCGCGACCCCGACGGCGATCCCGAAGCCCACCATCGCCAGTCCCCAGACGACGATGCACACCACCACGGCCTTGCCCTGGGCCGAGATCCGCGACACCCAGCCCGACAGGACACCGCCGATCACGGCGCCGATCGGGATGGCGGCGAAGAGCAGCGCGAAGGCCAGCCCGCCGGCGTCGGGGCCATCGAAGGACTTCGACGCGATCTCGGGGAAGAGCGCGCGCGGCATGCCGAAGACCATCGCGATGAGGTCGACGACGAACGACATCATCAGCACCGGTTGCGTGCGCAGGAACGTGAACCCCTCCACCACCGAGCGCAGGCCGGGCGTGCGAGCGCGCAGCCCGTCGAGCCGCTCGATGCGGAGGCTGGGCAGCGGGACGACCGCCGACAGCGTCGCCAGCAGCGTGAGGGTGTCGATCAGGTAGAGCCACTCCAGACCGATGAACGGGATCAGCGCCCCTGCCACCAGCGGACCGGCGATCCCGCCGGCCATGAAGACGGTCATGTTGAGCGAGTTGGCCGCCGGCAGCAGGTCCGGGGTGAGCAGCCGGGGCAGCACGGCACTGCGGGTCGGTTGGTTGACGGCGAAGAACGCCTGCTGCACCGAGAACAGGCACAGCAGCAGCCACACGTTGGTGTTGCCCATCGCGGCCTGCACCCAGAAGAGCGCGCTGGTGCCGATCAGGCCGAGGGTCGTGACGACGAGCAGCGTGCGCCGGTCGAAGACGTCGGCCAGGGCGCCGCCCCACAGCCCGAAGACCACGAGCGGCACCAGGCCGAACAGCCCGGTGAGGCCGACGTACGCCGACGAGCCGGTGTCGGCGTAGATCTGGGCGGGGACGGCGACGACGGTCAGCTGGGCGCCGACGACCGTGATGATGTTGGCGACCCAGAGCCGCCGGAAGTGCTCGTTGCGCAGGGGCCGGGTGTCGGCGACGAGTCCGCGCAGGCGCGAGGTCACGGCTCCAGGCGCGTGACGCCCGCGCCGTGGCGGGCCCCGAGCTCGCGGTAGTAGACGGAGTTGGTCTCCACCCAGAACTCCGACGAGGTGCCCTCGATCGGCTTGGTCGCCTTGCAGGGGATGCCGGCCGCGACGACGCCACCGGGGATCTCGGCGCCGGGCGTGACCACCGAGCCGGCCGCGACGAGCGTGCCCGGCCCGACGACGGCGCCGTCCAGGAGCGTGCTGCCGTTGCCGATCAGGGCCTTCTCGCCGACCTCGCGACAGTGCACGACGCAGCCGTGCCCGATGGTCGCGTCGGGGCCGATCGTCAGGGTCTCGCCCGGGGCGGCGTGCAGGACGGAGTTGTCCTGCACGTTGGTCCCGGCCCGCACGACGACGGTGCAGATGTCGGCGCGGATCACCACGCCGTACCAGATACTCGCGCCGTCCTCGACCGTCACGTCGCCGATCAGGGTGGCGGTGGGGGCGACGAAGGCGCCGGGGTGCACGACGGGGGACGTGCCCTCGAAGGAGAAGAGATTCACGCAGGTGACGCTAGCGTCGCTCCCATGACACGCCTCTCCAGGACCCCACGCAAGGCCCCGGAGCCCCCGAAGCCGTTGCCCCGTGGCGAGATGGTCGCCCAGGTGCTCGCCGGCGCTGCGCTGGGCGTCGGCGCCGTGTACGCCGCCGTGGTCGTGCGTCGCGGACCCGTCGTGGCGCTCGTGGTGCTGCTCATCGGCATGTCCTACCTGCTGCGCAACTGGCACCGGGTGAAGTGGGTGGCGCGCGGCTTCCTGAGCAGCGGGCTCGCGGCGCTGGGCGCCGTCCTGGTCGTCCTGCTGATGGGCCACGACATCCTCTGACCCCGAAGGGGGTGGGGTGAGCGGCCGTGGGGGAGTTCACTGGTCGGGTGAGACGACCCACCCCGATCAAGCCCGGACCCGGCCAGGAGTCGGTCTGGGACTACCCGCGCCCCCCGCGCCTCGAGTCGAGCACGGCGTCGATCCAGGTCGTCCTGGGCGGCGTCACCATCGCCTCGACCACTCGCTCGTGGCGCGTCCTGGAGACCAGCCACCCGCCGACCTACTACCTGCCGCGCGAGGCGTTCGTCGACGGCGCCCTGGTGGCGACCGAGGGCTCGTCGTCCTGCGAGTGGAAGGGGAGGGCGAGCTACTTCGACGTCGTCGGCGGCGACGTGCTGGCACCCCGGGCGGGCTGGACCTACCTCGACCCGACCGGCGGGTTCGCCGACCTGGCCGGTGCGGTGGCCGTGATGCCGGCGGCCATGGACCGCTGCGTGGTCGACGACGAGGTCGTCGTCCCTCAGGACGGCGGCTTCTACGGCGGGTGGATCACCTCGAAGGTCGTCGGTCCCTTCAAGGGCCAACCAAACTCCTGGGGGTGGTGACGGGGCTGTGCCTGCGAAGCCCCGTCGTCGGTCGTCGAGCAAGCGGCACGACCGAGGAACGAGGTCGTGACCCGCGTGTCGAGACGCGGTGAGGAGAGAAGCAGCCGCAACGACGCCCGGCTCCAAGCCGAAAGCCGCCCCCCAACCGCGCGAGCCAGCGGCGCGTCGACACCCCACCGATGAGTTCTCCCGTGATGGGCT